>CAYOFS010000185.1:0-3611 GCA_964403095.1 uncultured Flavobacteriaceae bacterium
TTTTGTATTCGTGAACCACTTCGTTAGGTTTCTATTGGTGTTTTGACTTTTCATAGCGAAACCCTATGAATAATACGGGTTAAGGTGTTATATCTATAGCTCTAAATTTCCCATTTGATATATTTTTTACATCAGAATGGTTGTCAACATTAGAGCCTGTAAAAGAAAAAGTTCCTTTTATTCCAATTAAAAAAATTACACTTAATAACATTGTTATGATTATTTTAATAGGTGAATTTTTCATATTAAAATCCAAATGATTTATAATCGTTTACATTAATGCCACGTTTACTTTTTTTGAGTTCGGTACATATCATACGCATATTGTGTTTTTTCTTTTTATTGCTTACAAAAATCATTTCTAACATTAAGCCATTTTTAAGTTTTTTAAGCATATCAGTACTAATGCCTTTTGGGATGTTTTGACCACGTAAAGTGTTATTAAAACTTACAGGCGCATTTAATGCGATATATATAGTTGCTGTACCATCTTCGGTTTTAACACGATAACCTTGACATAAATAACCTAATATTTTTTTTGTGTCGATTGATTCCATGTTATAATCTTGGTTGTTACTAGATGTATCATTAGGTATATCCGTAATTTGCTTTATTTTATTTCCCTCTACATCCATTAATGTCATTATATAATCATGTTCAAAATCCATAATAGTAATCATGTCATTGGCTTGGCGCTCATGCTTCATATCCACAATAGTTCCAAAATAAGTAGCGTCTTGTTTAATTAAGTAATGCATGACCATATCTCCTTTTTTTGACTCCATTTTCATACTCATTTTCCAATCAAACTTATATTTTGATGGTAATTTAATTTCATTTTTCTTATTCTTTTTTGGTTTTCCTTTAACGGTTTTATCTATGCCACCTTCTGCTTTATCGAAAGTTTTATCAATCCTTTTGTTCACACGTCTTTCTGCACGTTTTTCAGCTTCACGCTTAATTTTCTTTTTTGCTTGTTTTTCTAATTTTTTGAAAAATTGTGCTTGTGTTGTTTGTATAGTTCCTACAGAAAAGATTATTAGCATTAAAATAATTTGTATTTTTTTCATGATATTGTTTTTTATAATTAATTGTTTTTTATTTAGTCGTATTTAAAATTGCATTGTTAACATTTATTGTTCTACTGTAAAAAAAATTCTAAATTCATTCCGTTTTCATAGTTAATTCCTCTGATTTTACATCTGTCAACGGAACTCAACAACAGAAAATTTTGCTAGAACTTCATTTCAAATTTTACAATTACCTTTCGAATGCCGCTTAAAAATCATCTTTTAAATTTTAATTACATTAAATTTGCAGTAGAACCACATTTATAATTATATTTGTTGAAAAATCATTCCCCTTTTTATTAAATGGAAAAAGTCCATATAGATACATTAATACACAGTAACCCGAAAGAAATAGGAAGAATCTATAATGACAATAGAGATTCTTTTTTATTTTTTGGTAAAAAATATGGTTTAGATTATGATGATCTTACCGATATTTATCAAGAAGCTTTTATAGCTTTGAGAAATCATGCATTAAATGGGAAATTAAACGAGGTAAATAGTAGCTTAAAAACATATCTTTTCGGAATTGGAAAATTTATGATTTATGATTTATTAAAAGAAAGAAAGAAAACGACTAGTTATGAACCAAACTTTCATATTCAAGATGGTATAAATACTGTTTTATATGAAAATGAGCAAGATGACCTTTCTATACAACAACACTTATTAAAGAAGTATTTTCCTAAATTAGGAAAAAAATGTCAAGAAATGTTAACATTATTTTATTCTAGAGGACTAAGCATTGACGATATTGTTGAACATAGTAATTATACCTCAAATAGTGTAGTTAGAAGTCAAAAATCGCGATGTATAAAAACCCTAAAAGAAATGATTAAGTCATAATAATATGGATAAGAATATTTTAATTGAAAAGCACCTACAAAACAACCTGTCTTCAAAAGAAAGGTTGGTTTTTGACGAACTATTAAAAGAAGATAGTACTTTTAAAAAAGAAGTAACTTTTCAACTTGATTTAAAAAAAGTAGCTACACATGTAGATGCGGATAATTTTAAAAATTTAATTGCTACTTTAGAAAATAAAAATTCTTCTAAAACTACAAGTAAAAGACCTTTTATAAAATGGATGGCTGCGGCTAGTGTTATTTTACTAGTTGGCTTGTCATATATGTTAATGCCGCAACAAAAAATGTCTAATGACACCATTTTCACGTCTTATTTCACGCCTTATAAAAATGTTGTTGCACCAATAGTTAGAGGAGAAAATAACCAAGATGGAAAAACAGCAGCTTTTTTAGCTTATGAAAAAGAAGATTATGAACTAGCTGTTACACTTTTTACGGAATTGTATACAGATACTAAAGAACCTTTTTACTTGTTTTATAAAGCAAATGCTTTACTTAAATTAGAACGTGTAGAGGAAGCTGTACCTTTATTAATAGATCACCTTAAAACAAAAGGTGTTCTAACACAAAAAACAAATTGGTATTTAGCTCTTGCTTACTTAAAACTTAATGAAACAGAAAAAGCCAAGGAACTATTAGAAAAAATAATTACTAATAATTCGTATCATAATAAAAAAGCTAACGAGTTACTTGAAAAAATGGAATAATTTTTTTTTAAATAAAACGATAATAAGTATAATAAGAGCTACCCCTAAAAGTAAATAACGATTTTTATTAGCATCTATAATTGGTGAATTATCTCCGTAAATCACAAAACTTGCCCAATAATACGGGTGTTTTAATTCCTCTTCACTTACAGTGTTTAAATAATTTAATTTTGCTTGTTGGAGCGCTACGTTTTTCGCCATTCCTTTTTTTAAGTTTTTATAATAGGATATCATACTAGTTTTTGTTTCCTTATCTGGAGCGCTCCACAAACTAGATACTACTGATGGTACGCCAGCAAATGTAAATGCGGTATTCATTGAGACAATTCCTCTACCTGTCTTGAGATTTCCTACTCCAGTATTACAAGCACTCAATACTACCATATCCGCATTTAGGTTTAGACCATATAATTCTGAAATATGTAATTCATAATCTTGTTCTTTATCTGTAAAGACCAAACTGTTTAATTCCGAATCTTCATCATTTAAAAAAGAGTGCATTGATAAATGAATAATATCGTATTTATTAGAAATATTTCGAAAAGCCGATTTAGAAGCGTTATCATTAATCAACAAATCACTTTCAAAAAGCTTAGAAATAGATTCTGCCTCTTCAATTGCACCTGCTAAATAATACGGGTTCCCTTCTCCTCTTGAGGCAATTTCTACTTCAGTAGGTTTAAATAGTTTATACGAAGGTGCAAATAAAGCAATATCTTTCTCTCTTGTTTTTTGCTTAACAGTACTTGGACTTAATAAGAAAGACAATGATGAGGCATAACTAATGGCTTTTTGTTGCACAAGATACTGGTCATTAGTTACTAATAAATCAAATGGAAGGTAATGTAATATATCATCTGGAATTATATGTATATCTTTCATTTTAGTAATATCCAATTCCTTAAATAATATAGAATAAAGGGAACTTCCTTGTTTTTTTATTTCTGCAATAGATGTTACAGGATTTT
>CAYOFS010000186.1:0-3610 GCA_964403095.1 uncultured Flavobacteriaceae bacterium
TAATAAAAACTCCCAATGTAACTTTTAGTTATTTTGTGAGTTTTTTATTTTTAACTAGTGAATAACTAAAATATCTTTACTCTTAAAAATCGATATTTTTTACTAAATTGTGCCTTAGTTATTTTGTTAAATTGATTTGTAAAAAAATCAAATAAATTATATAAAAATTGAGTTTAGTTAGATTAGATATTAAGGGCATTTCTTATAGCCAAACCCAAACAGGTGCTTACGCATTAGTGTTGAAAGAAGTAGAAGGAGAAAGAACCTTACCAATTATTATTGGTGCTTTTGAAGCACAAGCAATTGCTATTGCACTAGAGAAGGAAATCAAACCACCAAGACCATTAACGCATGATTTATTTAAAACATTTGCTAATAGGTTTGAAATTGTTGTCAAGCAAGTTATTATTCACAAACTAACCGATGGTGTGTTTTTCTCAAGCTTAATTTGTGAACGAGATAAAATTGAAGAAATAATTGATGCAAGAACATCAGATGCTATTGCATTGGCTGTACGATTTAACGCTCCAATTTTCACCTATAAGAATATTCTAGATAAAGCTGGTATTTTCCTTAAACGAAAAGAAGAAATAGACCAACGTATTGAAGATGAAATGGAAATAGAAGAAGTTTTAACTCCGCTAGAAAAAACAATTAAAACTGATGACGCTTTCGAGTCTAATAGTATAGAAGAACTAAATATACTTATGGGAAAAGCTGTAGCTGATGAAGATTATGAATTAGCAGCTAAAATTAGAGATGAAATAGATAATAGAAAGTAAAGAAAAAAATTTAATAGTACGCTAATGATAGTAAAAACAAACACTAAATAATCAAAATTATGAATGTAAAACTTAAATTAACATTAATGAGTTTCTTGCAGTTTTTTGTTTGGGGAGCTTGGTTAATCACTGTTGGAGTATATTGGTTTCAAAACAAACAATGGTCTGGAGCCGAATTTGGAGCAATTTTTTCAACCATGGGTATTGCCTCATTATTTATGCCAACATTAACAGGTATTATTGCAGATAGATGGATAAATGCCGAAAAACTTTATGGTATTTTACATATTTTAGGAGGTTTAACATTATTACTTTTCCCTGCCATTACTTCTCCAGGTGATTTTTTCTGGATTATGCTACTTGCTATGATTTTTTATATGCCAACAATTGCTTTATCAAACTCAATATCATACAATGCCTTAAAAAATAATGGGTTAGATGTAATTAAAGATTTTCCGCCAATTAGAGTTTGGGGAACAATTGGGTTTATTGTTGCAATGTGGATTACTAACTTATCTGGAAATAAATCATCGGCAAATCAATTTTATATTGCAGGAGTTGTTGCAATAGCTTTAGGAATTTATTCTTTTTTCTTACCAAAATGTCCTCCGCAAAATAATACAGAAGGCGAAAAATCATTAACTAAAATGTTAGGCTTAGATGCTTTTAAATTGTTTAAAAGTTCTAAAATGGCAATGTTCTTCATTTTTAGTATGTTATTAGGAGCTGCTTTACAACTAACAAATGCTTATGGCGATGTGTTTTTAGACGATTTTAAACATATAGCCGAATTTAAAAATTCAATAGTAGTTAGATATTCTACCCTAATTATGTCCATTTCTCAAATATCTGAAACTGTATTTATTTTAGCAATACCATTTTTCTTAAAACGTTTTGGAATCAAAAAAGTAATGTTAATTAGTATGGTTGCTTGGTCTTTGCGTTTTGCTTTATTTGCTTACGGAGATCCAGGAGCTGGTTTATGGATGATTATCTTATCGGGAATTGTTTACGGAATGGCTTTTGACTTTTTTAATATTTCTGGCTCTTTATTTGTTGAAACAGAAACAGATCCAAAAATTAGAAACTCCGCACAGGGTTTATTTATGATGATGACAAATGGTTTTGGAGCCATATTCGGAAGTGTTTCAAGTGGAATTATTATTGACAAGTACTTCACAACTGAAACTGGTAAAGACTGGAGTGGTATTTGGATGTCCTTTGCTATATATTCTTTAATTGTAGCTGTTCTATTTGCACTGTTTTTCAAACATAAACACAAGCCTGAAGAAATAGTCGAAATTAAACATTAACATTTATTGTTTATGGATTTGTTTATTCGAATCAACAGATAAACAAATTCACAAATTCACAAATCAACATCATGAAACAATACCTAGATTTAATAAAACACGTTCAAAAAAACGGAATAGAAAAAGGAGATAGAACAGGAACTGGAACAAAATCTGTTTTTGGCTATCAAATGCGTTTTGATTTAGCTAATGGTTTTCCAATGTTAACTACTAAAAAATTACATTTAAAATCTATTATTCATGAATTACTTTGGTTTTTAAAAGGCGATACCAATATTGATTACCTAAAAGATAACGGCGTAAAAATTTGGAATGCTTGGGCTGATGAAAATGGAAATTTAGGTCCTGTTTATGGGCATCAATGGCGTAATTGGAATAGTGAAGGAATAGATCAAATTACCGAAGTAATTAACACGATAAAAACAAACCCAAATTCACGGAGAATGATGGTTTCTGCATGGAACCCAAGTGTAATGCCAGATACTTCCGTTTCTTTTTCTAAAAACGTTGCAAACAACAAAGCAGCTTTACCACCTTGCCATGCATTTTTTCAGTTTTATGTAGCCGATGGAAAACTATCTTGCCAATTATACCAACGTAGTGCCGATATATTTTTAGGAGTTCCTTTTAATATTGCAAGTTATGCGTTATTAGTTCTAATGATAGCTCAAGTATGTGATTTAGAAGTTGGAGAGTTTATTCACACTTTTGGTGATGCACATATTTACAATGACCATAGCCAACAAATAGCCTTACAATTATCCAGAGAAACAAGAGATTTACCACAAATGAAACTAAACTCAAACATCAAAAATATATTTGATTTTAAATATGAAGATTTTGAATTGGTAGGTTATGATCCACACCCATTAATTAGAGGGAAAGTTTCGGTATAATTATTGCTTATTTGTAGGTGTTGAATTTATTCATTAAACCTGTATAATACAACTAAACGATTAAACATTACACATTGAAAACAACCATAATAGCAGCCATAGCAAATAACAACGCACTCGGAAAAGATAACCAGTTAATTTGGCACTTATCAGCCGATTTAAAACGATTCAAAAAACTAACTACTGGTCATCATATAATTATGGGTAGAAATACTTTTGAATCTATAGGGAAACCATTACCCAATCGTACCACTATTATTATTACCAGAAATAAAAATTACAAACAAGAAGGTTGTTTGATTGCTCATTCTTTAGATCAAGCGATTGAAATGGTTAAAAATGACAATTCCCCTTTTATTATCGGAGGTGCGCAAATTTATAAAGAAGCAATAGAAATAGTTGATAATTTAGATATTACTTTTGTTCATCATGATTTTGAAGCTGATGTTTTTTTTCCTAAAATTGATATGAAAATTTGGAAAGAAATAGCTAGAGAAACTTTTAAAGCAGATGATAAAAATAAATTTGATTATAGTTTTGTAAAATTTATTAGAAAATAATAATACGGCTCTACTGCAAATTTAGTGGAATTAAAATATATAATAAAATTTAAAAAGAT
>CAYOFS010000187.1:0-3561 GCA_964403095.1 uncultured Flavobacteriaceae bacterium
TTCCTGTTCCTTTTGAAAACGAACGAAAACTTGTAAGTACATAATCATTATAAACATCCAAAATTTTTGCATTTGTTGTATTGTAAGAATAGGATGAAGTGATTTTATTTTTGTCATTTATTTTCCAGTCTAAGCCAATGCTTGGGTTTACAAAAAATGGACTTTGATTTTCTGAAATGTTATTAAAATCTAACCTGTTAAAAAGTTGATGAAAACCTAACTTTCCTGTAATTCCAAAATCTTTAAGTTTGTAACGATATTTTGATTTTAAGTACAAATCGTTTGTTTGATATGTTGTATTATTTAGAAAACCAATAGGGTTTTCTAAAACGGTTGAATTTTCAAATAATGTAAAAGTTGTGTTTAATATGTCTTTTCTAAACTGGTTGCCAAATTGCAATTCTAATAAATTTCCGCTTGTTTTCCTGTCTAATAAATGGGCTTCAAAACCTGCAAATTGCATTTGGTTTTCACTTACTTGTTGTACATTATTTGCAGTTGAAGAACTTGAAAATAAATCTTGATAAAAGAATTGATTAATAGAATAGTTTTGTGGTGTTTTTTCGTCAATGAATCGTCCTGTAAGTAAAAATACTTTTTTGTCTTTAAACTTGTTTGAATACGTTATTTTTTGGTCAAAAAGTGTGTTGTTAGATTGCAAGTTTTCAATGGTAGATGTTCCATTGAAAACTAAATTAGATTGTCCGTTTGTATTTCTACTATTATATTTTGTAGTGCTTTCGAGCATTTTAGTTTTTGAAATATTATAAGTAAAATCTATTTTCCCAAAACCTACAGTTTTTTTATTTCGTAATTTATAATTTTCGGTGTTTGTAAAGTTTATTCCGTTTGCAGTTACAATATCCGTAGAATTTCTAAAAAAATCTTGTTCGTCCCAATTTAAAAAACCAAGTGTTTTAATTTTTAGTTTTTCTGTTGGATTAAAAATAGCATTTAATGACACTAATTCGGCATTATTAAAATTAGTTCTACTTTTTTTGAAATTTAGTGATGTTTCATATAAATCAATCAAGTTTCTTACCTGTTGATTATCGCCAATACTTGCAGGTTGATTAATACGAAAAGGTCTAACCAAATTATCAATATCTCCTGTTGCATCATTGCCAATATTATTTAGATTGGTAAGGAAGTAAAACTTATTTTTCTTTCCAAAATTCATCAAATTACCAAGTAACTCATATCTGTTTTTAAAATTTGAACCCATTTTAATATTTCCAAACCAAATACGTTTTGATTTCTCGTTTAGTTTAAGGTTAAGTGCTACTTTATTACTTTCTTCAATGCCTTTTAGCAAACGATTATTGGAATAATTTTTTAACACTTCTACTTCTTCAATTGGATAAGCAGGCATATTTTTAGACAGCATTTTATAGCCTTTTTCAAAAAGGTCATCGCCATCTATCATCAATTTTTCTATTTCTTGATTGCCTATTTTTATTGCTCCTTCAGCATCTATGTTTAATCCGGGAATTGTCTTTAATAAATCTTCAACGGTTTGTTCATTGCCTTTTACATAGTGTTTGGTTTTATAACTAATGGTGTCTTTTTTTATAGATATTGGTAATTCTGCTTGGATTATTACCTCGTCCAATTCAAAAGATTTTTCTTTTAAAACTATATTAATTTTAAGTTCTTTTTTTATTCCGTCTATTTCTACAGCAACAATTTTACTCTCAAAACCTAAACAGGAAAATTTTAGATTGAATTTTCCTGTTTTTTCTATTTCTAGTGTATAAACACCTTTATTCCCTGAATAAGAGTAGTTTAAGGTAGAACCACTTATGTAGTCTTTTAAGATTATACTTACTGGATATAAGGGTGAATTATTTTCATCTGTTACCAATCCTGAAATGTTAGTTTGAGCAAATGAAAAATTTTGAGATAAAAATATTACAAATATTAAAACTATAAATGTTACTGTTTTATCTTTTATTATTATTTTTCCCATTCATAAATTTTTTCTATACTAACTCTAGTTATTTTAGACCCAACCGATTTAACACCTTTAGGAGCACGTGCATCCATACGATTCATTCGTTCTTTCATTTCTTTATCCCTGTTTAAAATTACATCTTTTAACTTTACAATTTTGACTTTCTTTGGTATTTCAAAATTTGTAGGTAACAAATATGGATATGTGATTTTTTTTACAATCGAATGGTGAATAACTGCATCGTTTATGTTATATATCTCAAGAATTAAACCAGGTAATCCTTTAAATTTCCAAGGTCCAAATGATATAGGGATTTCTTCTGTGTAAAAGGCAATAACATCTGAACCTCTAAAGTGTAATGTTGCTTTTTTACAAATAAATTCATTTATGGTTTTTGTTTTTCCTTTAATTAAATTCCAATTAAAGTTTGGAAGACTGTCTTGAATAAGTATACTTTCACCTTTATATTTTTGACTAATATAAATAGTGTTATTTTCTTGTTCTAAAAAGTATTTAATTTTATCAAGTTTAATTATTTTTTGTTTAATTTGAATTTCGTTAGTGGATTCATCTACTTCTATTTCTTTATGTTTATTTTGTATGATAAGAGGATCTGTTATGTAAATTGCTTTATTCATATTTGAAATTAGTCTTTCTGAATTTTTAATTGTTCCTCTTGTTGTGTTATATTCAACTAATATATTTTTATCTTTATTTTGTCCGTATGCGTTTATAAAGATTACTAATAGAAAAAGAATTGTAGTGTTTTTTAGTTTCATTTTGGTGTAATAGTTTTTACTTTATTTTAATAATATGAAGGAGTAATGTACATTAGTTATATCTCTTTGAGATTAATATGCACAACATATTTAATATGTTGTGCATAAAGATTAATCTTAATTATTTATTAAGAATTGCTGCATGAGCATTAGCTCTATTATTACAATCTTCAAGGGAATTTGCTGGAGTAGCATAATCCTGTGAAGTTGATACAGAGCTTCCATCTGAATATGTTGTTGTTGTTGTAAGTGTGTAGTAACACATTCCTGTGCGATCTTTAAATGAGTTAGTAGCTACAACGTAATTTACAATTGAAAATTCTATTGAATTGGTTTTATCTAAAACTTTTTCAACATCAATTGTTACAACTTTTTCTACGTCATTATTTGCAAAAGCAAATGAAACGGTTAATAATAATACTACTGATAAAAATAAATTTTTCATAATGAAAGAATTTAAAGGTTAGTGAAGGGTAATTTAATTAGCCGTTATTCTTCTGTGAATTATTCCACGTTTTCGACCGTCTTACGGTAATCAATCAAAATTTGTATTCCTTTAATTATCTCGGTTCAGCCTCTTTTTTGGTGAGATACCCTAAGAAATCGCTTATAGCAGATTTTCTTTTTCTGTTTTGAACCGCTGATTTTCAATCGAACACGTAATTCTAATGGCTACCAACGTCAACTGTATGGTTAGTGGCGTTTATAAAAGACGGAACCTTGGTAAAGCAAAAAACTTAATTTATAGCACTCAACTATGGATTTAGCAATTAGTAGCCATTAACTATACAGATTGTTGTACACAGGCTATGCTATTTCAACGGTTTG
>CAYOFS010000188.1:0-3559 GCA_964403095.1 uncultured Flavobacteriaceae bacterium
AGTGCCAAATGTGATTATTTGGTGCTTTTTTAGTTGCTGAATTCAACTCATAAACACGACAGTTTGGTTAAACAATAATTTTTCCATTACAAATAAGGGTAGAACCAAAATAATTAAAGAAACATTAAACTACCATTAGGAAAATTCATACTGTTAGCGTAAAAATATGATTTTACTTATTTAGTGCATTTTGAAATTAAATCAGCATAACTAAATCTTTTATATATTTGCCTTATGAAAATATCAGTAGAATTAACTTTCTCGCCTCTTCAAGATGAATTTGAACAACCTGTAATAAATTTTATTAAACAATTAAGAATGTCTGGTTTAAAGGTTTTAGAAAATCCTTTAAGCACACAGGTTTATGGAGATTATGATGAGGTAATGAAAGTATTAACCATTGAAATTAAAAAATCTTTTGAAAAGATACATATTGGTTTAATGTATATGAAGATTGTAAAAACAGATAGACAAGATTATGTCCCAACTTTTTGATTTTCTTTTTAGTCAGTATAATCAATATGAAACTATTGATATTTATTTAGAAATAATAGCTGTTATCTTCGGGTTTTTGTCTGTTTGGTATTCTAAACAGAATAAAATTTGGGTGTTTCCAACAGGAATGATTAGTACCGTTATTTTTGTATATCTTTTATTAAAATGGGAATTATTAGGCGACATGATGATAAACGCTTATTATTTTATAATGAGTGTTTATGGTTGGTATATTTGGACTAAAAAAGTTAATGGAGAAAAAGTTACACCTATTTCTAGCACTACTAAAAAAGAAAAAACAACCGCAATTATAATATTTTTTGTCACAATTATTTTTGTGTTTATTATTTATAAATTATTTGATAAATGGACTAGTTGGACAGCTTATGTAGATACATTTACAACAGCAATATTTTTTGTTGGAATGTGGTTGATGGCAAAACGAAAAATAGAAAATTGGCTTTTTTGGATTATCGGTGATATAATTTCAGTACCTTTATACTTCTATAAAGGCTTTACTTTTACTAGTTTTCAGTACTTTGGGTTTACATTTATTGCAATATTTGGTTATTTATCATGGAAGAAAATAATAAAACAAAACAAACAGGTTCAGGTTTAGAACAAAAAAAAGTAAATATTGTTAAAGTAGTCTTGTTTGGCCCAGAATCTACTGGTAAAACAACACTTTCTCAACAGTTAGCTAGACATTATAATACGGTTTGGGCTCCAGAATTTGCGCGTGATTATTTACAAAATAAATGGAATAATCAAAGAAAAACTTGTAAGGAGTCTGATTTGTTACCAATTGCTATTGGGCAAATGAAATTGGAAAACAATCTAGCTCAAAAAGCAGATAAAATTCTTATTTGTGATACCGACTTGTTGGAAACGAAAGTATATTCACAAGAATATTATGGTGGTTTTGTTAATCCTAAATTAGATAAAGCCGCAAACAATAATCAATATGATTTGTATTTATTAACCTATATTGATACACCTTGGGAAGCAGACGATTTACGTGATAGACCAGGTATGCGATTAGAAATGTTCAATGCTTTTGAAAAAGCATTGAAAGATCATAATAAAAATTATATTTTACTAAAAGGCAATAAACAAACTAGGTTTAAGAATGCTATAAAGGCGATTGATAAAATACTAGAAACAAAGGAAAATCTTCATAGTTTTTCAGATAATTTAGAAGATATAGATATGCATTTCATGTATCAAAATGATATTGATTCTAATTGGAATTAATTTAGTTTTGGCATATTTTAAAGATATATCAAAACTTTCCGTACCGATACTTGGTAAATGTAAAATGTAGTAAACTAATGTAATAGCACAGTTTGAATAAAGAACAAATACATAAAGAGGTTGAGGTATCAGCTGTTAGAAGTAGTGGTGCAGGAGGACAACATGTCAATAAAGTTTCCTCTAAAATAGTATTGCGTTTTAATCTGAAAAACACAAATGCTTTTACAATTGAAGAAAAACAACTCCTAGAACAAAACTTAGTCACTAGTTTAAGTAAAAACAAGGTATTAATAATTACCAGTCAAGAGAGTAGAAGTCAGCATAAAAATAAAGAAATAGCCTTTAAAAAATTATTTACCTTATTAAAAAAAAGTTTGTTTGTGAAAAAGAAAAGAAAAGCAACCAAACCAAGTAAATCGGCAGTCAAAAAACGTTTAGAAAAAAAAGCAAGACATGCTTTAAAAAAAGTAAACAGAAAAAAAATTAAATATTAATTTCACCTTTATAAGTCTAATGATATTTTATACCAATTCAACATCAAAATACGCTATAAATTATTTATCTTTTCACGTTTTCCTGCATTTCAAATTTATTTAGCGCATTTTGAAATAGAATTAATATTATTTTTGATGTAAAAAACCTACTAAAATTAAATTTAGTAGGTTTTTATATTTAAGTAAGTTATGAATTAACTAGTTGTTACCCGTAACTTTTACATCATCTATTTGCATTCCTGTTTCAAATACACCATCACCACCTTCATATTTAAAAGCAACATAAACATCACCACTTAAACATGAAATATTAATAGAGCCTGAATTAACCCAACTTCCATAAGTAGAGGAAGGTGCAGTTCCAATATTTGCATTTGCTAAAGCCCAAGTAGCAGTAGTAACATCACCTGTAAAATCTGTAGATACATATACACTTAAAACTACTCCATCATCGTGATGCGCTTTAGTTTTAAAAGTTAATTCTTCATCAGTTGTACTATCTAGATTAATAGCGGGTGTTACTGCCCACATTTCTAGAGGGTTTTCTCCGGAGCTATACGGACTTCCTTCAAAATATTTATTTCCACTATAACTTTTAACTTTAAATACTCTACTTCCTCCTAAAACATTTACATTAGTCCAACCAGTTAAAGTTGTAGCATTATTAGAAAAAGATTCAAAATCTTCTTGATAAATAACCACAGAACCTCCAACAGCATTATCACCACAGTCTAAAAATACAGGGTCACATCGACCACTATCGTTTTTAACAATATCATCTGGACTATTAATTTTTAATACATAATTATTATCTCCATAATCACGACTTAAGACTCCTGAAATGTCAAATTTAGAATGCGTTAATGGGGTATCTGCATATTGAGCAAAACTACTAGTTTCTAATTTTAATACGGTGTTGTCATCACAAAATATAATATCTCTATGTGTATCATATAAATCATTAGGGTCTGCAAAAGGCGCTCCTTCATTGTTTGCATTGAAAAGCGAATAATTAAACTGTACGTTAGTTAACTGAATATATTTACCTAATAAAGTTTCATCAATTTCAGTACTAGAAGCAATCGTCTTTGCAACAATAGTTTCGACAGTACAGGTTCTAAAAATATTAGTTTTAGCAATTCCCTCTCTAATTATAGCTAAAGATTCGTTCGAATTTTCACCTAATGTTAATTCTCCACGACTTTTTTCAATACCTAAACCATTTAGTTTGATATATAATTTACTTCCAATAGGATATTTTGCATACATACCTCTAATATCTATATCTAATTTTAACCCATAGGAGGGGTTTTCTG
>CAYOFS010000189.1:0-3555 GCA_964403095.1 uncultured Flavobacteriaceae bacterium
CATCAAATACATCAAGTCCAGCACAGCCTGTTCAGGAATTACCACCAAATGGAGTTAGGGTCTTTTTAATTTCTGGTCAAAGCAATTCAAAAGGTAGAGCTTATAGTGATAATGCAGATCCTAATGATTTAGGCGTAAAAACAAATGTTAAAATATGGGACAAAACAGGTGCTCCTGCATGGAATGATCTAGAAATAGTAAATGGTATAGGTGGAAATAACAATTCTACTTTAGATGATGAACATGGTATTGAAGTTGGCTTGGCAAAGTATTATAATGATTATTTTCCAAACGAAACACTATATCTAATAAAATACGGCGTAGGGAATTCCCCTATACAGCCTTGGATTAGTGGGGGTGTTCATTTCAATAAATTTTGGAATTTATTTTTATCGCCAGCTGTAAACAGATTGTTGCTTGATGGTAAAATACCCTATTTGTATTTTTTCTGGTCCCAAGGAGAAAGTGACGCATCACCAGCTTTAGTAAATTCATTTCAAGGCAAGTTTAATGCGTGGTTTGATTTATGGCGAAATAATTTACATAATGAATTACCTATTGCTTTAGCGGAAGTCTTGATGCCTGGTAATCCCGAATTTACAAGCGGTAACGTCATTGTAAATGACATTTTTCAAAACAAAGCTGATACAGAACAATTTATAGAATCAATGCCGACAAAGGGTTATACAGATAGAGGCGATGCTATTCACTATTCAGCGGACGCGTATTTATTGATGGCTCAAGACGTATTGGCATATTTTAAAACTCAAAACGGTGTAGCCATAACACAACCGATTTCTAGCACACCTCCAACAGCTCCTTAAAAACTTAGTGAATGAAGAAAATAATTTACATATTAATTATAGTAAATTTTATTTCGTGTAAAAGAGCACAAACAAAAAAGGTTGATTATTTAATTATAGACACTACCATGTCTATAAAAGAGGGTTTTAAATCTTTAAAAGAAAAGGATACGCTTTACTTGAAGGGTGGAATTTATCGAGAAATGATAAATAATTTCATTCCAAATGGTAAAACATTGTCGGGTTATAAAGATGAAATTGTTATAATAAAACCAGACTCGTTTGCTCATCCTTCGGGATTAGGATTAAGATTTTCAGGAAATAAAGAAAGTTGTATGGGTATAAATGTTACCCTTAAAAACCTCATTATTGACGGTACTAATTTAACCAATTCAGTAATAAAATTTACAGATTCTGCCTATGGTGGTAAATTGATAAATGTTGAAGTTAAGAACGGTTTCTTTAATGGAATATTAATTAATGAAGGTGCTGATTCTATTCAAATAAAAGATTGCTATGTACATAGTATTGGTGTTAATAAACACATCATCAATGGTAAATGGTCTCACGGCATATATATAGCTTCAAGTAATTCTAGCGTTACAAATACTAGGATTGATAGTGTCAGCGGATGGGGCGTTCATATTTACGGAAGTTCATCAAATCCTCAAGATTATAATAATATTGAAGACAATGTTATAAGTAATGCTGGGTTGTCTGGCCATGGTGCAGGTATTATACTTTCAAGAGGAAGAGGACATCACGCTAAAGGCAATCTTATATTGAATTCTCCTGTAGGTATACACGTTAGGTATGGCGGAGTAAAATCCACGCTTGAAGGAAATAAAATTAAAAATTGTGATGTTGGACTAATGATAGATCAGAATTTATCACCAAATTTGAAAAACAATACTATTATGAATAGTAGAATTAAAATTCAAAAAATAAAATTATGAAAAATACTACAGAAAAATTATACTTTCTTATTGTATCATTCTTGTTTATTAGCATACTAACTATTGTAAGTAGTTTTGCCCAAATAGACATTAAAGATAACACTAAATTTCAAGTGTATAAGAACAATGTTTTAGTTAGTAATCACAAAACACAAGCTAATGCAATTGAGAAATTAATAGAATTAAAAAGAAAAAACTTTAAAGACACTATTAAAATCTTTACAAACGGCACCATAACAGTAAAATTAGGTAAAACGTTCTTTGGTAAAACTACAGAGGTAGTAAAGCCTTTTATACCTTATACAAAAGACACTATTCTTGATGGTGTAATTGCAAATAGATTGAATGAAAAAGGTGTTATTCATTATGGTTATCTTTATAAAGTAAATGGTTTTTTTGAGTTTATAAAAGTAAAGGCTTTTGACCAAAATACAACAGCGTGTGAGACATGTCTGAAATTACCTCTAAAACAAAAAATAAAAGTTGAGTTCAATTATATTGATAAAAATTTGATTAAATACACTGAATTAGAAACGCTAACTGCACTTATAGAAATAAAAGACAGGAGTTTTGTTAAGTCAAATAAACGATTAAGATATGGCTTGAATGTTGCTAATGACTGTTACTACAGAGTGTCAAATGACAGTCTAAAAATGGGTGAATACAAACTACATTCAAAAGAAGATTACAAAGCATCAGACGGGTTATATTGGCATGGTAAAAATTATGATTATTTAGATGTTGGTACTTGGTATATTCAAAAAAAATTTATTAGCAAAGAAAATGAAAATGACTTTGTTGAAAGTGAAATTTACACCTTAGAGATATGAGTTTTGCAGGTTTTGGTTTGGGTAGATTAAGAGTTAGTAATGACAATAAAGAGAAGAAATTTAAGATTTCTAAAGATGATTTCTGGAAGCAAAAATTAAAAGGTAATGCAACTAGAGCTAAAAACAGAAAGAAACGAAAACGAAAATCTAATTAGATGTTTGAGTTTCAAAAATACAAGTTGCTGCTTTAAAAAGCCAACTTAAAGACAGCGTTCACTCGTTAGCATCATAGGATGCGAGCCGATGCCTGACGGTAAAAGAGGGTGGTATTTTAAATATACTTATATTTAGAGTATTCTTTTTTCATAGCAGTTTAAACCTCCGATTTTTAATCGGGGGTTTAACAAATAAAATTATAAAATGAGTTCAGAGGATAAACTTAATAGTGGGAGGTACACATTAGTAAGTAAATTAACAAATAGAATGCAATTGTTTTTAGTTGTAATATCTGTAGTAGGATTCTTAGCGGTAGGTGTTAGAACGTGGGATTTGACATTTGATAATCAATTGCAAAAATATGATATGTTAAAACATGAAAAAGACACTTTTCATTTAGAGTTTACTAAATATTACGATATGAATAATGATTTGAAAATGATGAAACATGAAGTTTCTGAATTAAAAATTTTAGCAAAAAAAACACTGGAAAATCAGACTAAAATAGGAGCAGATTTACAATATTTGAAAAGAAAATAATATGGAGAATTATAAAAATTACGCTAATTTAATAACAGCTATTTTAGGGTTTTTAAAACCCAATCAATCTGGTCAAGACAGAAGAAATTTACGTCTCGCTAAAAGAATGTACAAGAAATTAAGGAAAGATTTTAAAAAGGATGGTTTAGATAAACAAGAAATTGACATGCTTGACTCTTTAAAGAAGTCTATCGTAAAAAGAACTATTGAATTAGGGAATTAATTATTAACCGAACGCATAAATAAGCCGTTCACAAATTTTATATTATG
>CAYOFS010000190.1:0-3460 GCA_964403095.1 uncultured Flavobacteriaceae bacterium
GAGTAATTGTTACCCAAATTTTGAGGTGAAAAAATATGGAACATTCTCATAGTTATACGAAATATATTTTGAAATGAGCTGAAATAAATTGAATTGCATAGCGTTCATAAACCCTTAATAAAATATAAAAGTGTAAGTAATTATTGATGAATATAAATCTATTCATAGTCTTATGTTATGGGTATATTTTTTAAAAAAAATAGTGATAAAAGAAACAGTTTATTTGGCTTATCTTAAAGTATCGTTCGTATTGTCTGCAGTTGGACTTTGCAATATAAATAACTATCAATAATGCAAGTTACGTATAATTATCCCTATTTTTGTCAAGTGAAAAAAGACAAACTAGCAACGTATTTAGAAGATTTTGTAACCGAACGAAGAAGAAATCTTTTTGACGATGTTCTAAACAAACGCACAAAGCATTTTACTGTTGTTCTAGAAGATTTATTCGAAAAACACAACATAAGCGCTGTTGCCAGAAGTTGTGATATTTTTGGAATTCAAGATTTACATATTATTGAAAATCGATATAGTTCATACGTTTCTAACCATGTTGCAAAAGGTGCTCAAAAATGGATTGACTTTTATAATTATAATGAACAAGAGCACAATACTCAAGCTTGTATTGATAAACTAAGAAAAGAAGGCTATCAGATAATTGCTACAACACCTCATACAAATTCATGTGTATTAGAAGATTTTGATATTACTAAAAAATCAGCATTTGTTTTTGGAGTTGAAAAAGCTGGAGTATCTGACTTAATAATGAATCAGGCAGAAGGGTTTTTAAAAATACCTATGGTTGGTTTTACCGAAAGTTTAAATGTATCAGTTGCCGCTGCATTAATTTTAAATAGCACCACAGAACGATTACGTAACTCGGATATTAATTGGGAACTAACTAATCAAGAAAAAGAAGATATTAAACTAGAGTGGATGAAAAAATCTATTAAAAGTATTCATTTAATATTAGAACGGTTTAATCAAAAATAAAAAAAATCCTCAAAAGCTATGTTAACTTTTGAGGATTAAATATTTTAGTTTTTAATTATTTATTTTATAAAATTAATTTTACGCATACGTAAACTTAATGGTGTAATTTCTAAATACTCATCATCTCTAATATACTCCATACATTCTTCTAAAGAAAAATCTACTTTAGGAAATATTTTTTGAGCTTCATCTGTCCCAGATTTACGCATATTTGTTAATTGTTTTCCTTTAATAAGGTTTACAGACATATCATCACTTTTACTATTTTCACCTACAACTTGTCCTTTATAAATTTCTTGATTAGGATCAATAAAGAAACGACCTCTATCTTGTAAACGGTCAATTGCATAAGCTGTTGCTTTACCTGCGATTGATGATATTATAGCTCCTTTAGCATCATCAGATGACATATCTCCTTTAAAAGGCGCATATTCAGAAAAACGGTGGTTAATAATTGCAGCTCCAGATGTTGCTGTTAAAATTTTATTACGTAAACCTATTAATCCTCTTGAAGGAATAGAAAATTCTAAATGTTGTAAATCTCCTTTAGGCTCCATAACTAATAAGTCTCCTTTACGTAACGAGACTAAGTTAATTGCCTTAGAAGCTACGTCTTCAGGTAAATCAATAGATAATGTTTCCATTGGTTCACATTTCACACCATCAATAGTTTTAATAATTACTTGAGGCTTTCCAACTTGCAACTCATACCCTTCTCTACGCATAGTTTCAATTAAAACTGATAAATGTAACACGCCTCTACCAAAAACAATAAATTTATCTTCAGTATCAGTAGGTTCTACTTTTAATGCTAAGTTCTTTTCTAATTCTTGATATAAACGATCACGTAAATGACGAGAAGTTACATACTTACCTTCTTTCCCGAAAAATGGAGAGTTATTAATAGTAAACAACATACTCATAGTGGGCTTGTCTATTTCAATTCTAGGCATCGCTTCTGGATTTTCTATATCTGTAATAGTATCTCCAATTTCAAAGCCTTCAATTCCTGTAACGGCACAAATATCGCCACTACGAACCTTACTTACTTTCATTTTACCCATTCCTTCAAAAACGTGTAATTCTTTAATTCTAACTTTTTTAGCTGTACCATCAGCTTTACAAAGCATATAGTCTTTATTCTCTTCTAAATCACCTCTAAACAAACGTCCAATAGCAATACGACCTGTAAATTTTGAAAAATCTAATGATGTGATTTGCATTTGAGGAGTTCCTTCACGATAAGGTGCTTCAGGAATATATTCTATAATAGAATCTAATAAAGGTAAAATATTATCTATTTCATCTTTCCAGTCATAATTCATCCAACCATTTTTAGCCGAACCATAAATAGTTTTAAAATCAAGTTGTTCTTCTGTTGCTTCTAAAGCAAACATTAAATCAAATACTTTTTCATGTACAATATCTGGAGTACAATTTTCTTTATCAACTTTATTTACAACTACAATAGGCGTTAATCCTAGCTCTAAAGCTTTACCTAAAACAAATCTTGTTTGTGGCATTGGTCCTTCAAAAGCATCAACTAAAAGTAAAACACCATCAGCCATTTTTAAAACACGTTCTACTTCCCCTCCAAAATCGGCGTGACCTGGAGTATCAATTACATTAACTTTTATACCTTTATAATTAATTGATACATTTTTAGATAGAATAGTAATTCCTCTTTCTCTTTCTAAATCATTATTATCTAACAATAATTCTGTACGCTCTTTACGATCGTCTAAAATTTTTGCTTGGTCAATAATTTTATCAACTAAAGTAGTTTTACCATGATCAACGTGTGCTATAATAGCAATATTTCTAATAGATTTCATTTTGATGTTTTTTTTACAAGTTGCAAAAATACTCTTTAATCATGTAACTTAACCATTAATTATAAAAAATATTAAAATATGATAATTGTCACAATAGCTGTTTGATAATTTCACTACTTTTGCTTTTCTAACTAATAATAAATCACATCATGATTAAAACTTTTTTACCATTAATTGATTGGACTATGGTAATTATTGGAGGCGGCTTATTATTTCTTGTTTTTGGAGGATTAGCTTTATGGTTAATACTAATGATGAGAAAACCAAAAGGAAAATAAGTTATTAGATAACTACTTATAATTGTTCTTCTGTCTCGTATTGTCAAGATCACATTTATTCATTTCAATTATAGAGTTGGCAGGCTTTTTTACTCCATTTCCGTGTTTAATCTAAATTGTATTTTTAATTATTTGAAATTTATTTTTTCAACTGAGTAATTCTATTAATTTTAGATTATCTACTTTATTAGTTTGTTATAAAAGCTAAATTTAACTCAGTTTTATGGGTCTATTATCTTTTACAACTCTTCGTTTTCTGCACTTCTTTCTCTGTCTTCGTAAATGGATATGAATATCGTCTTTTTGTCTTTTATCTTCCCAAATATACTGATAGATGGTTTCATGAGAAACACA
>CAYOFS010000191.1:0-3427 GCA_964403095.1 uncultured Flavobacteriaceae bacterium
TGGTTGATTCTTGGCACACTATGGTTAGTACGGGATTTCGAAGGACTGAACTTTCTATTTATCACTTAGCCAAATTTACAATTTTTACTTTATTTAATAGACACGCAAAATTGTAAATTTTGCGGACTTTGTAAAATACACTGCACTTTGGGTTAAGCACTAAAACCCTTATTATTTTTACACTTTGTTAGGGTGCGTTTTTTTCTTAATTAAACTCATATTTATACTGTTTCTTTCTATTTTTTAGCAACTTCATTCATAAGTAGATTCCACTTTTCACATACCATTTCATTATAATCAATATCTTTAGAGTCAAACATATACAGTAATCGGTTAAATACACGTAAATTATATGCATTTTTCCAATGTTTTAAAAATATTTCTAGTACTTTAAATGTTTTATCTAAAGGAACATCTTCTGAAACAGATTCTTCCCATTTCATCCAAATTCCAACATCAGCAGAAACTCCTTTTGTCAGTAATGTCATACCACATGTAAAATCTTTAATATCTGAATGCTCTAATACGGACTCTTCATTGACCCAATTAAGAAATTCTAAAATTTTCTTGTATAATACTTCTTTAGTCATAATTTCATCCTTGTTTCAACTCAATTTTACCACCTTTATAATCAAAAACAATCTTGAAATTATTAAAAGTGGGGTCATAATTTTTTATTTTAAATTCTTTTCCAATGTATGGTTTTATTTCCATAATAATTTCAACTATACCATCATTATCAATGTCTTCTATTTTAAATTGATTGGGTTTACTGTTATCTACACCAAGCAAATATCCTCCTTCCATTTCAAATGGATAATTAATTTGTTCTTTTGTACTGCTTAATGTCAAACTCACCTTATAACAACAATGTGCGCCACTTGGAATACTAAAATCAATTTTATCATCCAATCCGTCTCCGTCCAAATCTCTATTAAGTAAATAATTTTGTGAAATATAAGTTTCAGTTAAAATTTCTTTAGTTATTAAGCTATCTAAGGTTTTTAAAGCTAAGTTTTCATTTTTTTCGCCTGTAGAATTTGTGTTTAATACATTTGTGAGTTCCATTTCTATACTAGCTTTATCTTCTGACTCTTCAATGATTACAGTATAAATAAAGGCTTCTAAGTGCTGTTCTATGGGTAGCGAAAATGTAATTGTTTCAGGGTTCGTGTTTTGCCAAACAATATCTTGATTTAAATTTAAGCCATCAACATTTTTAAGTTTAGATTTTAAAACTTCTTTAGATATATTAAACTCGTAAGTTTTGTTCACTTCAAAATCTTTTTGATAACTAGTTGCCATAAAGGCAAAAGAAGCTAATGCTAAAGGTAAAACAGGATTAATTTTTATAAAAGTTATTGGTTCTTTTGTCTTGGAAAACACATAGGCAATAGGAATACTTATTAGTGCGATCAAGTCTGAATAATCTATTACTCTAGAAATTGAAAACAAGCCTAAATCATTCCAATGAGTTATAAATAGTTGACTGTAGGAAGATTTCCAATAAATAAAAAATAACGCAACACCAATTGCTATTTTAAATTTGTGTTTTGGGATAATAGCTATACAAAAAATTGTAAATACAAATAAACCAACAAAATCGGATAGCTTTCCAGTAAACCAATTATGATATTGGTATTTTAATACAAAGTCATTTAATAAAAGAACTAATGTTCCTATTAAAAATACGTAAGTTGTCAGCAAATTTAATTTAGTTTTCATAATTTTTATTTTTAATTATATAATAGCCTTTTATTTAGTACTACAATTAATGGAATAAGTATGGCTAAAAAGCATAGTAAATAGCTTAATATGTATATAAAACCTGTATCAGGACTTGTCCAACTAATAATTGTATTTAGTATTAAGTCAAAAAGGTTATTTTCACCCAATATTAAAAATATGGGATATAAAAATGCTACTATAATAAATGAATACCTTATCCACTTAGGTACTATATCTCTTCTGTTTTTAAATTATTTACCATTTCACTAATTGTTTATTTTAGTCTTACTTTATCATATAATTCAAAAAATCCCTCTTCTGTAATTTCTGGAAAAATTTTATTAAGTTTTTCAATTATTCTACTTTTCTTATTTGTTGTAGGTTCTATAACTGCTAATTGCCAATATGCAACTCCTTTTGTGTATTTTAACATTTCTAAATAGCCTTTAAAATCAAGGTTGAGTTTTTGTGTAGTACCATCAAATTCAAAATAATACAAACCATTTTCTGGCTTGTCTAAATAAAAACCAACAGCTGCTTCATTATAGAAAAAATCTAAAAGGGTAAAGTTTTTCAAGGCTGGAAATTCTTCAGGTAATAAATCTATATCTCCAATTAATACTTCTTCTATTGGTAGAATATTTATTGAGCCTTCAATATTGGAATTAAATTTTGGGTTTAATGTCCATTTTATCCTCCAACTTTTAACACTTGAATAAAAGTCTTTCAATGATAATTCAAAATTATTAGGAATGTTAGGTTTTATCTCTTTATAGCCATTCATCATCATCTGCCTATTATCAAAAGTATCGCTAGGTTTTGATTTTCTCCAATTAATAAATTCTTTATTGTAATCGTTAAAATATTTTGTAAAGGTCTCGTTATTAATCATATTATGCTTTTTAAATTATTATTCTATTTTCTTTATTATGCTTTTTGTTATTATTGTTTAGATAGCCTTAGTGATTCATATAGATTAACAAATTCATCCCAATGAAAATCAGTGAAAATTTTTGGCATTTCTTTTTTAAACGTCTTGGTTTCATCTGATAGAGTACCTTCTTTTATATCTATAAGTACTACCTGCCAATAAAAAAACACTTTTGAAGCAAATGCCATTTTAAAATAGCCTTCAATATCTAAGTCTAGACCTGACACCCATTTATCGCCAACCATTCTAAAAATACAAAATTTTTGAAATTTCTTTATTTGGTAAGGCAAAAAAACCAACTTGGCTATTCATTGTTGGAACGTCAAATAACCTAAAATATCGTAACTCTTGGTCCATTTCTGAATCCATATCACATTCATCAGATAAAGTAGGTTCATTTTTGAGTAAGGATTTTATAGGTGACAGATTAATTTCACCACCAATTCCCTTTTCAGGGTTAAACCACCAATTAACTTTGAAACCATTACTGGTTTTGTATTCATCAATTATGAATGGATTTATTTTACCTTGAATCAAATCTATAATATTATCTGGTAATACTGAATTCGCTTTGTAAGCGTACTTGAATGTATCCTGTGCTTTTTGCATTGGAATGAAAAACCTTCTGAGGTCTCTTAATAAAGCCATAGTTTTTTGATTATATCTTATTTTTAATGATTACTTGTTTTTCAGTATAAATTAAGATAGGTTTTAGAGCATATATTATGTGTATTTAAAGCTTTAAGATGATGAAACCACCAAGTTTGT
>CAYOFS010000192.1:0-3416 GCA_964403095.1 uncultured Flavobacteriaceae bacterium
ATCTTTTTAAATTTTATTATATATTTTAACTCCACTAAATTTGCAGTAGAGCCATATTTCAAAACTATAACCATCGGTTAGTTCAATATCTAAAAATAAAATATCCGGATTATCCCTTTCTATAAGTGCTATTCCGCCTTGTAGACTATCCGATTCGCCTACAATATCAATCTCTCTTTTAAAATTAATTTCCAATTTTTTTCGGACATTATCTCTAAAGCGAATTTCATCATCAATAATTACAGCTTTCATCATTTTGATACGTTTTGAGTACCAAATAGTATTTTTATGTAACTTGTAAAAAAAAGCTTAAAAGTGAGTTTCTTAAGTGGTTTTTAATAGATTCCTTTTAATAAATACTTCACGTTAAGTTTAATTATTTGATAATTAAAACGTTACATTCTATTTTATTTTTTACATTTCACTTGTTTATATTAAAAGAAAATATATTTTTGCCGCTCATTTTAAAATGGTATTTACCATATATTTAATTAAAAACCAATCTCTCTATAGAGTATAAAAATTGTTAATTATGTTAATTGATTTTAAAGAAATAATGACTGCCTCGTTAATTTTATTTGCAGTAATTGATATTGTAGGAAGTATTCCTATTATTGTTGACTTACGCCAAAAAGTTGGACATATTCAATCGGAAAAGGCTTCTATAGTTGCTGTTGTTATAATGATTGCCTTTTTATTTATTGGTAAAGCCATATTACATTTAATTGGAATAGATGTGTATTCTTTTGCGGTAGCTGGAGCATTTATACTCTTATTTTTAGCTTTTGAAATGATTTTAGGTATTGAGTTGTTTAAGGACGATTCTCCTAAAACAGCAAGTGTTGTTCCTTTAGCTTTCCCATTAATTGCTGGAGCTGGTACAATGACTACAATTTTATCGCTTAAAGCGGAATATCATACTATTAATATTGTGATTGCTATTGTTATTAATATGATATTTGTTTATATTGTGTTAAAATCATCGGCTAAAATTGAACGTTTTTTTGGTCAAGGTGGAATAGCTATTATACGTAAAGTGTTTGGAATTATATTATTAGCTATCGCTATTAAACTTTTCACAACAAATATACAAGGCCTACTAAATTAAATATAATCCTTTTATTTTAGTTGCTTTTTATTTTAGATTTATAAAAAATGAATTAGCTTTGCTATTCTAAAAATATATCGTTTGAAGAAAGCTTTTTTTATTATCTTATTAGTTCTTATAGTAGATCAATTAAGTAAAATTTATGTGAAAACTCATTTCAGAATGGACGAGCATATAAACATACTTGGTTTTGATTGGGCTCGAATTCATTTTACCGAAAACAAAGGTGCAGCTTGGGGTGTTCAATTAAGTGATTTTATAACTTTTTTAAGTGAATCTCAAGCAAAAATAGGACTAACAATTTTTAGAATATTTGCCATTAGCGGAATTGGTTATTGGTTATTTTCAGCTATTAAACAAAAGACATCTACTATTTTAATTGTAGCTCTTTCATTAATATTTGCTGGTGCTATTGGTAATATTATTGATTCTATTTTCTATGGGGTTTTATTTGAAGAAAGTTCTAGAGTAACATATAATATAGCTAATTTTGCTACTAAAGGAGATGCATATAGTTCTCTTTTTCACGGAAGAGTTGTTGATATGTTTTATTTTCCAATGTGGAGAGGAAACTTGCCAAATTGGATTCCTTTTTGGGGCGGAAATTATTTCACGTTTTTTAATGCTATTTTTAATGTAGCCGATTTCGCTATTAGCTGTGGTGTTGGTTTACTTGTTTTGTTTAACAAAACAGTATTTTCTGAAAATAAATAAATTACTTCATTATTTTAAGGCATATTTCAATACAAGTACCTTTACCAATAGTTGATTTTTTTACAAATATTTTTCCATCATGGTAGTCTTCAATAATTCGTTTTGCTAAAGATAATCCTAAACCCCAACCACGTTTTTTTGTTGTAAAACCTGTTTCAAAAATTTTTCTAAATTGGTTTTTTGAAATTCCTTTACCCGAATCAAGAATTGATATTTTTACATTTTTATCTTCAGTTGTAATACTAACAGCTAACTTTCCTTTTCCTTGCATAGCATCAATAGCATTTTTTATTACATTTTCTATAACCCAAGAAAAGAGTTGTGTGTTTGCTAAAACATAAGTAACATCACTATTTGATATAAAACTAAAATCGACTTTTTTAGAACTTCTAGCTTTTAAATACTCGTATGATTTTTTTGTTTCATCAATAAGATTTATTTTTTTTAATACAGGTATAGAGCCTATTTTTGAAAACCTATCAGCAATAGTATTAAGCCTTGTAATATCTTTTTCGATTTCTGTAACGGTTGATTTATCTACTCCATCCATTCTTAGAATTTCTACCCAACCTAATAATGACGATAATGGTGTTCCAATTTGATGTGCTGTTTCTTTTGCCATTCCTGCCCAAAGTTTATTTTGCTCGGCTACTCTTGTAGATTTAAAAACTAGATATATTACACTTGTAAACAGCGTTAAAATCAATAATAAAGCTAAGGGATAGTATTTAAGTTTAGTCAATAAATCAGAATCTTTATAATAGAGTGTTTGTTTTTGAATCTTATTTTCTAACAAATAACTTGCGTCAATTGGTTTGTTATTTTTCTTCATTATAGCTAATTGCTTTTTTAAATAAAGACTATCATTTTCTTTTTCTATATCTAAATTATTTGAAAAGCTAATTTTACCATTTTTATTAGTAATAATCATTGGTATATTTTTATTACTATTTACTATGCTTAATAAAAAGTCCACATTTTCATTATTAAATGGATCTTCGGCTATTTTTTTTTGAGCGCTAACAATAATTTCCATTTTATTTCTTTCTTCCTCTTTAAATTTTTGGAAGAAATCATAAGTATTCCATAAAATTGCTGTTACAATTATAAAGGATAGACTAACAAGAATAAAGCGAAATATTTTTCTGTTTTTGGAGAAATTCATGTGTTATATCTATTGTTTAATAAGTATCATTATGTATTTATATTGATTTCCGTAGGATTTTTAGCCTTTTCCTTATACTTCGTTGTGTCTTTTCAAACTAAAAATAGTCTTTCAAATTCACGCCTTGCCTAAGAAAAAGGCTAAAAACTTTGCTTGCAAGTTTAGGGCGAACTCAGGTTACTATTTAATAAATCAAATATAGGTAAAATTTAAACGTAAAAAAACAGGGTAAATTATAATTGTATTCATTAAATTTGCATTCACTATAAAAATGCCAAAGTGGCGGAATTGGTAGACGCGCTGGATTCAAAATCCAGTTCTTTCGGGAGTGTGGGTTCGATTCCCACCTTTGGTACAAAAAACCCTAACAATCAGTAGATTGTTAGGGTTTTTATTAACCTGGATTTGATGTGAAATTCATCAAAAAAA
>CAYOFS010000193.1:0-3401 GCA_964403095.1 uncultured Flavobacteriaceae bacterium
CAAAAGTATTAGCAAAAAATCGGTCGCTCCAATTCCCTAATTGATAATTAAAAAGTAAAGTAGAAGTATTTAATTGATTAAAACTTCCTGCTCCTTTTGAAAACGAACGAAAACCAGTAAGTACATAATCATTATAAACATCAAGAATTTTGGCATTTGTCGTATTGTAAGAATAGGATGAATTAATTTTATTACTGTCATTTATTTTCCAATCCAAACCAATGCTTGGATTTACAAAAAAAGGATTTTGATTTTCTGAAAAATCACTATATTTTAAATTATTAAAAAGTTGATGAAAGCCTAATTTACCTGTAATTCCAAAATTATTTATTTTGTAGCGATACTTGGATTTTAAATACAAATCATTAGTTTGATATGCTGTGTTGTTTTGAAAATCATTTGGGTTTTCTAAAACAGTTGAGTTTTCAAATAAACTAAATTCCGTATTAAGTTTGTCCTTTCTAAATTCATTCCCAAATTGCAACTCTAACAAATCTCCGTTTGTTTTTCTATCTAATAAATGGGCTTCAAAACCTGCAAACTGCATTTGATTTTTACTTTGTTGCTGTGCATTATTAGCATTTGTAAAACTCGGAAACAAATCTTGATAAAAGAATTGATTAAGACTATAATTTTGCGGTGTTTTTTCGTCAATAAATCGTCCTGTTAACAAAAAAACTTTTTTATCTTTAAACTTGTTTGAGTAGGTTATTTTTTGGTCAAAAAGGGTGTTGTTAGATTTTAGATTTTCAATGGTTGATGTTCCATTAAAAACTAAATCGGATTGACCATTTGTATTTCCACTATTATATTTAGTCGTGCTTTCTAACAATTTAGTTTTTGAAATATTATAAGTGAAATCAATTTTACCGAAACCTACAGTTTTTTTATTTCGTAATTTATAATTTTCGGTGTTTGTAAAGTTTATTCCGTTTGCAGTTACAATATCCGTAGAATTTCTAAAAAAATCTTGTTCGTCCCAATTTAAAAAACCAAGTGTTTTAATTTTTAGTTTTTCTGTTGGATTAAAAATAGCATTTAATGACACTAATTCGGCATTATTAAAATTAGTTCTACTTTTTTTGAAATTTAGTGATGTTTCATATAAATCAATCAAGTTTCTTACCTGTTGATTATCGCCAATACTTGCAGGTTGATTAATACGAAAAGGTCTAACCAAATTATCAATATCTCCTGTTGCATCATTGCCAATATTATTTAGATTGGTAAGGAAGTAAAACTTATTTTTCTTTCCAAAATTCATCAAATTACCAAGTAACTCATATCTGTTTTTAAAATTTGAACCCATTTTAATATTTCCAAACCAAATACGTTTTGATTTCTCGTTTAGTTTAAGGTTAAGTGCTACTTTGTTGCTTTCTTCAATACCTTTTAGAAGTCGATTATTTGAATAATTTTTTAAAACTTCAACTTCTTCAATAGGATAAGCAGGCATATTTTTAGACAAGATTTTATAACCTTTTTCAAAAAGGTCATCGTCATCTATCATTAATTTCTCAATTTCTTGATTACCTATTTTTATTGTTCCTTCGCTACTTATGGTAACTCCTGGTATTTTTTTAAGTAAATCTTCAACCGTTTGTTCAGTTCCTGTTACATAATATTTGGTTTTATAACTAATTGTATCTTTTTTTATAGTCATTGGTAATTCTGCCTGAATTATTACCTCGTCCAATTCAAAAGATTTTTCTTTTAAAACGACATTTATTTTGATTTCTTTTTGTATTCCATCAATTTCAACCATAACAGTTTTACTTTCAAAACCTAATGACGAAAAGGTTAAATTGAATTTACCTGTTTTTTCTGTTTTTAAAGTGTAATTTCCTTTATTATCTGAATAAGTGTAACTTAAAATTTTGTTAGTTTCGTTTGCCCTTAATATGATATTTACAGACTTTAAACTATTTGTTATTTTTCCTGAAATAGTTACTTGTGAAAAAAGATTGAAACTAAATAAAAAAACGAAAAGATAGAATATAGGTTTAAAGATGAAATAATATTTATTGTTTCTTTTCATTTTCTATCTCCCATTCAAATTTTAATTCTCGCCCTCTATTATATTTACGTCCTGATATTTTTGCTCCTCTTTCTAAATATTTTAATAGTACTTGACTACCACGTTCTTTATTTCTTTTTTCTTTTTCTTCAACAAATTCTTTTAACGATTTTTTTTTAAATCTTGAGCAATAATTAATTTTTCATAGGTGTTAGTAAAATCTATTTTAGTTGCACTCCAAGTGAATGATTGAGTTTCATCATAGACTTGCATAATTAAACCTGGTAAGTTATTAAATTTCCAAGGACCAAAACGTATAGGTATTTCTGATGTAAACCAAGCAGTATACTTTCTACCTCTAAAAGTTGTTTCTGCTTTTGTACAAATGTAGTTTGAAATAGTTTTAGTGTCATTCTGTATCTTCCATTTCATATTTGGAAATTTTTCATAGCATAATACTTTTTTAGTATTTATATAATCAATATTCAATAATGTATCTTTTTGCTTATAATAAATTTGGTGCCTTTTATTATTAGTTTTAGATCCTAATGTGATTGTATATTGATAATTTCCATCTTGTTCGCTTTTCTTTCTTTTTGTCTCATCTTTATTTGAAACTTCATAATAATAGGATGTTTCTTCTTCATTAATTGTCAAAACTCCTTTTCTTTCAGAGTGATTAAGTTTAACCTTGTATTCTATTTTATACGATTGTGAAAAACCAAAAAATGGTATAATTAGTACTAAATAAATTATTTTTTTCATTTTTAATGCTTTATTGTTAATATTAAAAAATAAAGCAGTAATTGAATGTTACCAATAATTACTGCTTTAAAATTACTACTCTTCTAACCAATCGAAAAACTCTTCACAAGTCATATCAACAACATGAATGTAAAAAACATCACTACTTCCATCCTCATATTCAGCAGTTATTGTTAATAAACATCCTAATGCATCATCAATTGCTTTAGTGATAGAATAATTTTCTGCTGTAAAATCAAAAGTTGTTAATTCTATAGAGTTGGTTAATTCTAAAGTTTCCTCAACATCAAAGGTTGAAACTTTTTCTACATCGTTATTTGCAAAGGCAAATGAAACGGTTAGTAATAATATTACTGATAAAAATAAATTTTTCATAATGAAACAATTTAAAGCTTAAATTCAAGTAATAAATGCGACTTTTTAGGTTTCCAAATTTCACTTTTCCAGAGAGTGATTTTCTTTTTTTTGATTCCTTAAGAATTAGGAACTGATTCTAACTTCATACAAAAGTAAAAATAAAACCCATATCTTATAGTTAATTAGTGTTAACGTCTGTTAAGTAATTCGGATGGTCTTAAATTCACTCTGTTTTAATTGGCTACAACGGCTACTTGTATGG
>CAYOFS010000194.1:0-3332 GCA_964403095.1 uncultured Flavobacteriaceae bacterium
TAGATAAAAAAGAGTTATTTTTGTAGTTCGGTTTATTTATTTTATTAATAAATATTCTCAATATAAACCTAACTATATTTCAAATTAAAATATAAAATGAAATGAAAAAAATAACAAAACAAACATATATCAATTGGTATAAAGACATGTTGTTCTGGCGTAAGTTTGAAGATAAATTAGCTCAAGTTTATATTCAACAAAAAGTAAGAGGTTTTTTACACTTGTATAATGGTCAAGAAGCTGTTTTAGCAGGAGCGCTACACGCAATGGATTTAACCCAAGATAAAATGATTACGGCATACCGTAATCACGTTCAACCAATTGGAATGGGCGTTGATCCAAAAAATATTTTTGCCGAACTTTATGGAAAAGTAACAGGAACATCTAAAGGAATGGGTGGTTCAATGCATATTTTCTCTAAAGAACATCGTTTTTACGGAGGTCATGGTATTGTTGGAGGACAAATTCCTTTAGGAGCAGGAATCGCTTTTGGTGATAAATATTTTAACAGAAAAGGAGTTACACTAACCTATTTTGGTGATGGCGCTGCTCGTCAAGGATCTCTACACGAAACCTTTAACATGGCTATGAATTGGAAGTTACCTGTCGTTTTTATTGTAGAAAATAATGGTTATGCAATGGGAACATCGGTTGAAAGAAGTGCTAATCATTCAGATATTTGGAAACTCGGTTTAGGTTATGAAATGCCAAGTTTTCCCGTTGACGGAATGGATCCTGTAGCAGTAGCAAAAGCAATGGACGAAGCTATTTCAAGAGCAAGAAGAGGTGATGGACCAACATTTTTAGAAATGAAAACCTATAGATATAGAGGTCATTCAATGAGTGATGCGCAACATTATAGAACAAAAGACGAAGTTGCCGAATACAAAAAAGTAGATCCAATTACGCAAGTATTAGATGTAATTAAGGCAAAAAAATATTTATCCGATAAAGAAATAAAAGCAATTCAAGACGATGTAAAAGTCCGAGTTCAAGAATGTGTAGATTTTGCTGAAAACTCTCCTTACCCAGAAGTACAACAACTATATGATATGGTTTACGAACAGGAAGATTTCCCTTTTATAAAACACCGATAGTTTAAATAAAAAATAATAAAAAACAAATCCCAAACTGCAAATTCTAAATTTCGGAATTTATATATTGTATTTTGAGATTTATTTAATTTAAAAAAAATAAATCATTATGGCAGAAGTAATTAAAATGCCTCGTTTAAGCGACACTATGACCGAAGGAGTTGTGGCACAATGGCTTAAAAAAGTAGGAGATAAAATTGAAGAAGGAGATATTCTTGCTGAAATTGAGACAGATAAAGCTACGATGGAATTTGAATCTTTTAACGAAGGTACGCTTTTATATATTGGCTTAGAAGAAGGAGCAGCAGCACCAATCGATTCATTATTGGCTATTATAGGTGAAGAAGGAGAAGATGTAGATGCATTAATAAAAGAGTTTAAATCTTCTACTACTAAAGAAGAACCTAAAGAAATTCCTAAAAAAGCAAAAACAACTACTCCAAAAAAGAAAGAAACAATTACCCAATCTTCAGTTTCTGTTCAAAAAACACCTGCTATTGAAATTACAAACTCAACTGGCAGAATATTTATTTCTCCTTTAGCAAAAAAATTAGCTGAAGAAAAAGGAATTAATATTCATAGCATTACTGGAACTGGCGAAAATGGAAGAATCGTAAAGCGTGATGTTGAATTTTACAATCCTTCTCAATCTTCATCAACTTTAGTATTGCCATTTGTTGCCGCTGGAGAAGAAAGTTTTGAAGAAATTACAAATTCACAAATGCGTAAAGTGATTGCTCGTAGATTAGGAGAATCTAAATTTACAGCGCCTCACTATTATCTTAATGTTGAATTTAATATGGATAATGCCATTACATTTCGTAAACAATTCAATTCTGTTCCCGATACAAAGATATCGTTTAATGACATGATTGTTAAGGCAACAGCATTAGCCTTAAAAAAACATCCTCAAGTAAATTCACAATGGTTTGATGACAGAATGAAACTTAACCACCATGTGCATATTGGTGTTGCAGTTGCAGTACAAGACGGTTTATTAGTACCTGTTGTTAAATTTGCAAATGAACAAAGTTTACAGCAAATTGGAGCATCAGTAAAAGAATTTGCAGGTAAGGCTCGTAATAAAAAATTGCAACCAAACGAAATGGAAGGATCTACCTTTACTATTTCAAATCTTGGTATGTTTGGAATAACTGATTTTACTTCGATTATCAATCAACCAAATTCTGCTATTTTATCTGTTGGAACTATCGTTCAAAAACCAATAGTAAAAGATGGTGAAATTGTAGTAGGTAATACTATGAAATTAACTTTAGCTTGTGATCATAGAACAATTGATGGTGTTACAGGTGCTCAATTTTTATTAACACTAAAAGAATATATCGAAAAACCAGTTACTATACTCGTTTAGTTGTTTTATTATTTTTATAGTTGTTTTATATGTGATTTTTGTTACTTCTATAAAATATTAATTTATTACTTTTGTACTTTTAAAAGTCATTACTAACAAACAAAACGTATAATTATGAAAAAAGTATTATTATCAATGGTAGTTATTGCAGGTTTAGCAATTGGAACTACTTCATGTGGAAAAACAAAAGAAGCAGCTAAAGATAGTGTTGAAGCTACAAAAGAAGCAGTCAAAACTACTGGAGATGCTGTGAAAAACGCAGCTAACACAGCTAAAGATGCCGTTGCAACTGGTGTTGTCAAAGTTGTTATCGAAGGAAATGACGCTATGAAATTTAATTTGTCAGAAATTAAAGTTAAAGCTGGTCAAAAAGTAACCTTAACTTTAAATCATACAGGTAAAATGGCTAAAAATGTTATGGGACACAATTTTATATTATTAGAAAAAGGTGTTGATGTATCTAAATTTGCAACAAAAGCAATGGCTGCAAAAGCAAATGATTACATACCTGCTGAAGGAGTTATTGCTCACACAGCTCTTATCGGTGGTGGAGAAACAACTACAGTTACTTTTGTTGCTCCTGCTAAAGGAACATACGATTTTATTTGTAGTTTCCCTGGACACTACGGAATAATGAAAGGTAAATTTATTGTTGAGTAAATAATAGATTTTATAAATAAAAAAAGCATTCTAAAATTTAGAATGCTTTTTTTATTTAACCCGAATTCTTCACAAATTTTCTATTACAAAGCCAAACAAACTATTTGCTATAATTAAAAATGTTCGAAATTTATTTAGCTCAAAATTGAGCTAACAATTACTCATTCATTTTATATTTGTTTTTGTATTCGTGAACCACTTCGTTA
>CAYOFS010000195.1:0-3285 GCA_964403095.1 uncultured Flavobacteriaceae bacterium
TTTGTTTAGTGTGTTTCTAGTTTTCCTACAATCGTTCACAATGTGAACACTTGATTGGCGTGTTTTTAATTTTCACAATGTGAACGATTTTTTTATGGTTTAACTTTTATTAGGAATGGGTCACCTTTGCCTGTCACATCAATAAAGCCAAAGCTAAATATCTTAAAGTTTCGTATAACAAAATCGAATCTATATTTTTTAACTGAATCTTCTACAAGCTGTTCACCTGAATAAATTCGATGGATGCCAGTAATGATGACGGCTTGAGTTTTTCTATTGACAGTAATCTCTCTAGGATAGAAAACCGATGATAAATTGTTCTTTTTTATTTTTTCTAACTGAAGCTGGAAAAACTTTTGTGTAACGCCATAGTTCTCTGGAGCAACCATTAATAGAATTCCATCATAATTTATTGAAGCGGTAATAGGGCTGTATGTAAAGCCTAGGTTTGCAAGCTTTTTAGCTGCGGACTTGTAATAATCAATCGTTGCAGAGTTTTCTTTAATTTCTATATTTTGATCAGCTCCAAACTTCCTGATTTCGATGTTTATTTCGGATGTATTTAGGAATGAGTACAGGGTCATGACAGCTAATACTATTATCACTGCGTTTCTAAAAGCTTTTTCCCTTTTAAGCTGTCTTTCTAAGCTTCCTAGCTCTTGCTTTATAAGTGTACTATCCATTTTAACCTTTAAAGTTTCTTTTGTATGAACGTGGTATTGATTGTGGCTGGCTTATATCTGTGTAACAATAAATTAAGTGCAAAAGGAATCCACGAGATTTTCCTGATGATAATTTTCCGTAACGCCAAGCTAACCCCCCCCCAACCAAAATACCAAGAAAAATCATTTTAAATACAATTGAAAAACCAAATATAATTAAAAAAATCATTGCTTGATACATGTCCCAGATTATATATCTTGGCAAATTGTCAAGATTTTTAGGGACTAAGTTAGAAGAATCTTTATTCATGATTTAATTTAAATTGTAGCAGTGAAAATCGACTTAGCCACGTCAGGACGGTATGCTAAAAGAACAGCCGCACCTATACCGACCAAAATTGCAATAGGCGATCCGCCTGGCGCAAGTGATTTGAATGCTCCCATTCCGATTGTAGCTATTGAAATTGCTTTACCACCAAAGCCTTCAACCCATTCCTCGAATTTATCTGAAAGCGATTGGAATTCAGTTCCACCTGTACCAGCATGAACTGCTGATGACAATGCGAATAAAGCGAATGCCGCTATAAATAGTTTTGTTAATTTATTGTGTTTCATTGGTTAGTTTTCTCCATTTAGAAAAATATATATATAAAAAAGCCAATCCAAATCCAAGTGATATGCCTGCTAAATGAGCCGGCATATCCGCTGGATTTGCTGTGATCGGGTTTGGGACTAGAACAGACAACCCAAAAGCAACGGCCACGATCGGAACGTATTTTTTAGAAAGTTGTGGACTTCAAAACAGCTTCCCAAAAAAACAAATGAAAAGGGCTAAACGAATTGAAGCCGAGCATGTTATCCCATCTTCTTGGATGTACAAAAAGGACGGAAAGTGGCGACAGTGCGTTATTGATGTTAAAGAAGTAGGTAAAAAGAAACGTAAGTATTGCCAAAAATATGACAAGCAATTTAGAGATGCTCATAATGATTTAATAAATTTAAGGCCTTCAGTGGGGCAAATTAATGCAAATAGAAGTAATAAGCCATTTGCTGAAGAATTAAGCGGGAAAAAGCGGAAAACCTATCAAGGGGATCGAAAAACAATTCAAATATCATCAAGAGTTGTCGTTCCTGATGATACCATTAAAGGTGATATTGCTCGTATAGGTATGTTTATGAGTTCTCGCTATGATTTAAAGCTTTCAAAAAGAGTGATCAATCTTTACAAAAAATGGAATAAATTAGACCCTGTTTCTCAGAAAGAGTGGGTGTTGAATAAGCGCATCGAGAAGGTGCAAGGGCATGGAAACCCTTATGTCTTAAGGTAAAACGAGAGCTTTCGATTCAATCGGCAAGCTAATTCAAGGGGTTATTGTGTCTAAAATCCACAATAACCAATAAAAACCAACAAAATTGAGATAAATTTGATGATTAATTAGCCATTTTAAAACTTAAATTTAAAAAAACGTTTTTTAGATGTTAGGTGGTAAAGTGATTTGATTGTGCAAAGGTCTCAAACCATCATTTCTTCACTTAATCCTGCGGGAGAAGCTTCTAGTTTTCCGCAAGAAGTTTTTACATTGATCGAACTAATAACGCCCTGCTTTTATCTTTAAGCTTAAGTACGACTATAAACAGGTACTTACAGATGAAAGATAAAAAGGCATTACACAACAAACACAACTTTAAAATTAGAAAGCGTTTTAAAATGCTGTTATTAGTCATTTTAATATTGATACCTACATCAGTATTTTAACCTTGCTAAAATAGAACATTATTCCTTTGTGCTAACAAAAAATTTAAGGGGCTTATTATCCGTTATTTTAATGTTATTTTAAGAACACCGTCGTGAGAAAATTTTAATTCAAAAATAGAGTCAGGTAATATTTGATTAAGTCGTACATTAATACCTAACCGCCAAACTCTGAATGATTCAATATCATCAGCATCCATATCCATGGAGATTAAATTTTTTATCTCTTTTTGCCATACTGTAACATAGTTTTGAAATGTATAAATACAACTTAGATCTTCTAACCACTTGTTCTTATTAACTAAAAACTCAATTTCAATCGGATTGGTTATAGTTAACTGAAAAAATATAAGTTGTTCATCGTGCTTCTCCATGCGCCTTTTCTCTTTTTCTTTCTTTTTCTCTTTCTCAAGAATAATATAAGCTTTCGTGCATTCGTTGAGCTTTTCAATTCCTAACGAAAGCTGTTGGAGACTCAATTTAGTTACATCTCTTGTGATTAAAGTTGCCATTTTTTTATTCCTTCGTGTTTAAAAATATACTGCATTATTACAAGTGTTAATGAAGATTTAGAACTTCAAAAAATTTAGGACATAAAAAAATAGCCATCGTTTTGAGTGATTTTTTTAGGACATAAAAAAATCACTTTTACCATAGTAACTAACGATAATTATTTTCTATCAGTAGTTATGATATAATCAAATTATCAGAGTAGTAATCTTGGAAACGCTCTTATATAGCAGAAGCAAGCCTTAACGTTGTTTATTTAATCGAATAAATAGAATTATTATTTATATAGCTGTTTATCTAATCGTATAAATAAAATTATTATCTATATAGCTGTTTATCTATTTACATAAACAGTGTAAT
>CAYOFS010000196.1:0-3276 GCA_964403095.1 uncultured Flavobacteriaceae bacterium
TATTTTTTTTAAGATTATGGGTATATTAAATATTTTAGAGTTAGAGGCAGAAAACGGGTCAGTTATAAAAGTTGGAGATTAATGTTATTTTTGTTGTCAAAAACTAATAAATATGACAGACTTATTTTAAGTGACTAAAAACGGAAAAACATGAATAATTTATAGCGTGTTTTGATGTTGAATTGGTAGAACTATATCTTTCAAGGCTTTTTCAATAGTATTAAACTCAAACTCAAAATTATTATCTAATAATTTTTTCGGCACTACTTTTAAGCTATCTAATATTAATACAGGTTCAACTTTAGTTACATACTTACTTAAAAACAATAAAAACGAAGGTGTTGGCAAACCAAAAGGAGCTTTTAACACCTTTCTAAAAGCGGTCATAAAAATAGCATTTGTAATAGGTTTTGGAGCAACTAAATTGACTGTTCCGTTAATTTTAACTGTCTTTATAATAAATACAATAGCCTTTATAAAATCTTTTTCATGTATCCACGGAAAATATTGTTTACCATTACCTTGTTTACCTCCTAAACCAAAAGGTACTATTTGCTTTAAAGGCTTTATTGTTGCGCTATCATTTCCTAAAACTGGTGCAATTCTAATCGCTATTTTTCTTGTCTTTGGTGTTATTATTTTATAAAACTCTTTTTCCCATTGCTTACATACATCTGCTAAAAAGCTATCTCCAAATTCCTGATTAAATTCATTATATGTTTTATCAAAACTACACTTATAAATAGAAATTCCCGAAGCATTTATAAATACTTTTGGTGCTGTTTTACATTTCAATATAGCTTGATTAATAGTTGATACTGCTTCTAACCTTGTTTCAATAATTTCTTTTTTATTTTTTTCTGTAAACAAACAATTGATTGATTTTCCCGTTAAATTAATTATGGCCGTTGAATTTTCTAATGCCTTTTGCCAATCATCATTCCAGTTAATAAATTGAATTTTATTGCTTATTTGTGTTTTTTTACGTGTGATTATAATTACCTCTAAGTTTTGAGATAAAAAATATTGAGCTAAAAACCCACCAATATAACCTGTTCCTCCTGCTATAATAATTTTACTCATTGTGTTCTATTTGATTATGTAAAAGTAGTACTTTTGTACATGAAATATTTATAAATAAAAAATAACTTCTCTTCTTAAAGAAAATAAAAGATTTAGTTTATAATGCAAAAAATACTTCTACAAGATATCGGCTTAAAAACATACAAAGATGCATGGGATTATCAAAACAAGTTATTCCAAAGCATCATTGATATTAAGTTAAAAAATAGAACTAATGATGAGTACATTGCTACGTCAAATTATTTTTTATTTACGGAACATCCACATATATATACTCTTGGGAAAAGTGGTGATATAAATAATTTACTCTTATCTAAAAAACAATTAGAAGATAAAGGAATTGCCTTTTTTAAATCTAATCGTGGTGGCGATATTACCTATCATGGACCTGGACAGATTATTGGATACCCTATAATTGATTTAGATAATTTTGAAACCGATATTCACAAGTATATGCGAAACTTGGAAGAAGTTATTATTTTAACCATTGCTGAGTATGGTTTAAAAGGCGAACGTAGTAATGGAGAAACTGGTGTTTGGCTAGGCGCTGGAACACCATTTGCTAGAAAAATTTGCGCTTTAGGTGTTCGTACTTCTCGATGGGTTACTATGCATGGTTTTGCATTGAATGTTAGTACTAATTTAGGATATTTTGATCATATTATCCCTTGTGGAATTAGAGGAAAAGCAGTTACTTCTCTAGAAGTGGAATTAAATTTGAAAATTGACATCAATAAGGTAAAACAAAAAATCCGACATCATTTCTCAACTGTTTTTGATACTGAGTTTACTAATCTAGAGATATAATACAGAATATGAATTATATAAAAGTATAAGCAAAAATCAGTGTAAAACTGAAAAATTAAGTGAAGAAATTCACACTACTTTGCCTATGCTATAAAACTCTAATTAGGAATTACAAATCCTAAATAATCATCAAAATTTTGTAATTAAAATTTCTACTCTTTTATTTAAACTTTTGTGTTTTTGCGTTTCTTCGGGATAATATATTGGCGACTGAAAACCATAACCATGATAAGTCAACCTTTTATTTCTAATACCATTTATTACTAGATACTTATATACAAAACGTGCTCTTTTAGTAGATAAATGAATACTTGGGTAGGGTTTTACTTTAGACTTATCAGGCTGATAATTACCCGAATTACAACATAAATGCCCCTGAATTTCTATTTCCACATTAGGGTTTTCTTTTAGAAATCGCAATAAACCTTTTAAGCTAGATTTAGAGCGTTGCTGCATGATTGCGGTACCTCTTTTAAAAATCAATTTTTTTAAAATGAACTTTTTACCAATCCTTAAATCAAACTCTTCTTTTTTTGGGTTGTAGATATAAACTTTTTTCTCTGCTATTGAAATACGTTTCTTTTTAGTAACTTCCTTTTTTAAAAATAAAATACTTGTTTTTCTATTTTCAACATTACCAATAAGCTTATCCATTTGTTCTTTTTCATGCTCAACAACTTCACCTTTATTTACAGACTCGATGGACTCAAATAAGCTTGGTGAGGTATTCTGTAAAAATATTTTTATTTTTATTGCTCTTTTATTAGCTAATACAAAATTACTCTTAATCGAGCCTAAATAGTCAGCACTAGAAATAATTTTAACCTTATAGGTCATAGTTGAATCTAAGGTTTTTAAAAAAGAAGTTACTTCTGTTTTATGTGCTTTAGTTAAAACATACTTACCAATATTATAATGAATTGATACTGTATTTAATTTGGTTTTTATAGCTGTTTTTTGTTTTGATAAACCATTCAAAAAATAAATAACTTGATCTGTACTTATATTATGTAATACAACTTCTCCTTTATCATTAAATAAAATTCCATTTGGATAATTATCATTATATCCCAATTTAAAGATAGTATCAAAATCCTCTTTTTCCACATTATATATTACGTTCTGTTTATAAGTATCTACATTAGATGAACTTTTTATATCAGCAACTTCAATATTCACAATATTCAAAACTGAACTATACTTCTTTAGTTTTTTTACTGTTTCGATGGTTAAAGAATTAAACGATTTTGTGAAATTTAAAAAAAGATATTTACCCTTTTTCAACTGACCTCTTAATTGAATACTATCTTTATTTAAAGCAAAAAGAGTAAGATCATGTAATTTATCAATAAAAACACCATTCTTATTTTTCACAACTCTATCAAA
>CAYOFS010000197.1:0-3231 GCA_964403095.1 uncultured Flavobacteriaceae bacterium
CACAATCAATGTTTTCGCAAGATATTGAAAAATGTAGAGAAATAGTAAAAATCACAACTGACGCAATTAACACAAAATCAACAATTGAATTAGAAAAACATTTAGCAAATGATTTTGAGATAGCAAATCAGAAGGGAAAAATGGCAAAAGTAGTTTTGAAGCAACTTTTTACGCAATTAAATGATAGTATTTACTCATACAAAGAAGTTAATTCTAAAATAATTGATAATTCTTTGACGATTTCATATTCCATTAAGTACAAAAAAATGGGAGAAAAGGATGCGATATTTGTTTTTAACGAACACAATAAACTAAAAAAGCTAGAATTGTTTAAGATGAAAGTTAAAACAATGGATAGCTCAAAAACAGTAATTAGTAAATCAAAAAAAGAAATAATAAGGATTCCTTTTAAAATGATTGGAAATTTAATTGCTGTTGAAGTTATCCTTAACAATAAAAAAAGAGTATTTATTCTTGATAGTGGGTCGCCAAAGGTAATTCTCAATTCTAAATACATTCAACAAAATGACACTATAAATAAGAAAACTATTTCATCAGCAAAAGGAGTAAGTGGCAGTATTTCAGGAATGGATATTCAAAAGATTGAAAAACTTGACTTTGCAGGAATTAAAATAGAAAATCAAGATATATTAACTCTGGATATTTCTCACCTTGAAAAAGCACTTGAAACGGATATTGAGATATATGGTTTAATCGGATTTGAGTTAATAAAAGATTATGATGTATTGTTTGATTATGACAAACGAGAACTGATTTTAATAAACCCTGAATTTTTTACTCAATATAAAAACAATGAGTTGTCAAATTGCAAATTGTCAATTGTTCCTTTTAGTTTATCTAGTCATATTCCTGTTATTAATGCAAGAATTGGAAGTAAAGACTATTCTTTCGGCATTGATTGTGGAGCTGGAATAAATTTATTAGATAAAAGACATTTCCAAAAATTATCAAAATATTTAAAACATATTGAAAAAGATACTTTGTCAGGAGCAGACAAAAATCGAGTGGAAGTAGAAAAAGGATTATTAAAAAAAGTAATTATTGGTGGCAAAAGATTTAAGAATACAAAAACTGTATTTAGCGATATATCGCATCTGAATAATGGATATAAATTGAAACTTGATGGACTAATGGGATATGAATTATTATCTAAACAAAAAACATTAATTAGTTACCGTAGAAAAGAGATGATATTCATAGAATAACTATGCGATTCGTCATTGCACCATGTTCTTAGTAAGTGTGTAAAAAGCATTAACCCGTATTTATGAATTTTGAGTATGCAGATACAAGGCGTCTGACTTTTGTAGTTATAAAAGTGTATTACAAAAAGTTAGCAACGAAGTAGATGCGTGCTCAAAATTTAAACACCACCCAAATTTTGGCTGCTAAACAAACATATAAAAACATTGTGCTTAATGTGAGACAAAACACACCATAATTTTTGCAATTGAACTTTTTTTTGTATTTTTGGTACACATTAATAAAATATGAGATAAATGAGTACCTATAAAAAATTACCTAAATTACCACCAAAAAGAGAAAAAGTTGAAACTTTAGAAATATTACGTCAATTAAGTAAATCATCTAATGCATTAGGCGAATTAAAAGGAATTGCTAAGACAATGCCTAATCAAGCAATGCTAATAAATGCTGTTGTTCTACAAGAAGCTAAAGACAGTTCTGAAATTGAAAATATAATTACTACACAAGACGAATTGTATAAGGCATTAGCAACTAATGGAAAAAGACCTAAACAAGTTAAAGAAGTAATAAACTATAGAAAAGCAATTTTCACAGGGTTTGACTTGATAAAAAAACAAGGATTTTTACGATTAAAAGATATAGAAACTATCCAAAAAACGATTATTGAAAATAATGCTGGAATAAGAAAAATGCCAGGAACTGTTTTAAAAAATGATAAAACAGGAGAAGTAGTTTATAGGCCACCACAGGAAAAGGATGAAATTCTTGAATTGCTAAGTAATTTTTTAGATTATTTTAATGTCAATCAAGATGATTTATCACCCTTGATTAATTTAGCAATTTTACATTATCAATTTGAAAGTATTCACCCTTTTTACGACGGAAATGGCAGAATAGGAAGGATATTAAATATCTTGTATTTAAGCATTAATAAATTATTAGATATTCCAATTCTATATTTAAGTTCATACATAAATGAAAACAAATCAGAATACTATAGATTATTGAATACCGTTAATAAAACTGATAAATGGGATGAATATATTTTGTACATCTTAAAAGCAATTGAAGTAACATCTAACAGAACAATTGATAAAATAAATCAAATCAAAGAACTGTTAAACAAAACAATTGAAATAGCTCAAGAAAAGGAATCTAAAATATACAGAAAGGAATTAATCGAATTACTTTTTGAACAACCTTATTCAAAGATTGATTTTGTTGTAAAAAGATTAAATGTAGAAAGAAAAGCAGCATCAAGATATTTAAAGAAATTAGAACAAATAGGAATTTTAAAATCACGAAAAATAGGTAGAGAAACCATATATGTGAATACAAAACTCATTGAAATATTAAAGGAACACTAAGCGCAACACTGTATAACCGACAATAGCGGTTCTAGTGCATAAACGAAAGTTTTTGTGTTTTTACCTTAAATCCGCAAGTCGGCAAAACATTGATAAATATCTGGTCAAAAAAGTTATTTCATTTTATTTTGAAAAATCATACTTGATTATCTGTTGCTTTAGGTGCGATTTTAGTTCAATTTTTTGGTATTTCTTTTTGCAAGAATGTTGTGGGATTGTTTTAGTTTGTAAATAATTGGTGTGTTTTGTAATGCACTGTATGTTAGTGATATACTATTACTGTTTATTGTTTCTTTGACATAGCTATCCCATTGCTTGAGAAAAACAGCAGTTTTTTTTAAATCAAAAGTCGTTGATAATCTTGTTTTGTGTAGAGTTTTAATACCCAACTTCGACCTGCATAAACCCATTTACCTGCTACAGTTATAAACCTAAAAATAAATCTTTTAAGCCGTGTAGTTGGGTTTATATTGTCAAATGTTTTTGATGCTAAGTTCACAAAATAATTGTAAAAGTTCTTAATCATTGCTGTAATAATCATAAAGGTATTATTCTCATTGGCTAAGTTCTAATTATATCAGCAATTATTAGTGTATTTGCTATATGAAAACAAGTCAAGAGATAAAAGCCTTATTTA
>CAYOFS010000198.1:0-3226 GCA_964403095.1 uncultured Flavobacteriaceae bacterium
TGTTTTATATTGTTTAATATCAGAATAGCTACCATAACTCTCTTTACTTTTCCATTTATCATTTTCTAATTGATAATGAGCTAATGAATTATTAAATGTAATATCATTCCCTACAATATTTCTATTCATTGGGTTTAATATTTCTCCTTTAACAGCACTTGGAAAAGAATAAATACTATCTTTATCTATATACCCGATTTTTGGTGATTTAGAAAAATACCACACTCTACCATTTGGCGTGGCAACTATATTCCAAATATCATTAACTGGTAAACCATCACGAATAGTAATTGTTTTGAAATTTGTCCCATTAAATTTCACCATACCTTTATCGGTTATAAACCAAATAAAACCATCAACATCTTGTGTTATTCTATATACATGGTTACTTGGTAAACCGTTTTTTGTGGAGTAGTTGGTGTATTGTTGTGCAACGGAAAAAAAACTCCATATCATGGTAATTAGTAAAGTGATCTGGAGTTTTGTTTTATTCATTTATACATTAAAAAAGTAAAGGTAATAATTAATCTTTGTTTTATATATAACTAGTTTTACTTAATCGTGTTCTACTCCCAAAATATACTTTCCAGAAGGCAAACTGTATTCGTTAATTACATTTGAGTTAAGCTTACATTCTATAATATACGCTTGACTAGGAAAAACATCTGGACTAAAAAAAGATACGTAATAGCTATTATCACAATCATCATAAGAGGTACGTACGGTTTCTTCAAAGCGGCCTATTATTCTCCCTACATTAAAGGATAAGGCACTTGAAAAATCAGTACTACTCATTACTGATGTCATAATAGGATTGGAAAAATCACTAATATTAAGCTTAATTAATTCCAAGTTCTGTTGACCAGAAACAGTACTGCCTTTCATCATCAATAGTTCATTTGCCGAAATAAACTCAATTCCCGAATATTTAACAGGATTGGAATTATTATAAGTTTCTAATGTGATTTTACTTAATGTGTTATTGGGTTTGTCATAAACAAACAATACATTATTTGCCAAGTAAAATATTTTACCAGAGTTTTGATCAGATGTGGTTGACATAGCGTTTAAGTCAAACAAACCACTACCAGATAAATCTAGATTCAAATTAGAAGATATGATGTTGCCTGATCTATCTATAACTGTTGATGGTGAAAATTTTAAAAAATGTAATTCTCCATCTATATATTCTGGATAGCGACCAAAGGTTGTTAATGTTTCTTTATTAACCGAATTATTAGCTACATCTAAGGTTATTAACTCCGAAGTACCTGGAAAAAAATAGGAAACTTCTCCTATTGAATTATCACTGGTAACATTATTAAACATCATTTGTGGACTTCCTTGTAAACCCTCAATATTACCTATCGTATTTGGCGAGTTAAAATTGGTTGATTTTTGATATTTTAAAATTTGAAAATCATTTAATATGGCATTACTATCTGATGTTAAAGTATAAAAATTTGCATCACAAGGAATACTTGTATTATTGTTATCGTTGTTATCACACGAAATTATTAAAATTAGTATGATAAACAGTATTGTATTTTTTGTTATAACTTTCATTTATTTATTTTTATTATTTAATCGAAAATTATTCCTAAAGCTCCTTCATAATGACCTGTAACATTTCCCCAAACATAATCTACATTAATTGTTCCTGTTTGAGTTGTACTATCAAAATTCCAACTATTTATAGTTAATGTTGGTGTTCCTCCATTTGAAAAATCTGTTCCTGAATCATCATCTCCTGGTGTTCCATTTGCAATTATAACTGTATCTGTTGGTCCTCCAATATAGGATACTCCTGTTTGAATATTTGGATAAGGTGTTGTAATACTAGGATTTTCATCATCTCTAATATTATAAAAAACCCAATTAAAGGTAGTTAGAGAAAATGCATAATCTCCCATACCACCATCATTATCTGCCATTGTTCCTTGCAGAAAAAACAAATTAAATTCGTCTTGATCATCTTCATCAAATTCTATATAACAATTTGGAGTTAGATAATCTACACCTTCAACGGTAAATTTATTAACTGGTGATGGTTCATTTTCGTCTTCATTACAAGAAAAAAATGTGAATATTGTAATTATTAATAGTGTTTTAATTATTGTTTTCATGGTTTTTTTTTTATTGTTATTATTAATCTAAAATTATTCCTAAAGCTCCTTCATAATGACCTGTTATAGTATCCCCATTTGTATCTAAAAAGGTGTAATCTATATCAATAGTGCTATTTGCAGGAGTTGTGGTGTCTATATTTATAGCGTTTATGGTAATGCTTGGTCCAACTGTACCTACATAATGCCAAACACCAACAACTTCTGGAGGAGTACTAGTAAAATCAAAACCATTTTCTGTTCCAAAAGTTATAGCTCCAGCTTGTAAATTATAACTCACAAACGAATCTTTTGAAAAGCCTGAATTAGTAACTCCAAAACCATTAAGGTTTGTTGTTAAAATACTTGAAGCTACATAAGTTTCTCCAGCTGTAAGTGTATTCGTTAAATTTGGATTAGCTGCGCCTTCAAAAACTTGTAATTTAACTAAATTTGTAATGTTAGTAGAGAAATTATGCGCATGTCCTAAACCTATATCTCCATAAGTATCTGTCATTCTTCCATCAGTAAAGAAAAAGGTGTAATAATCTGCTTTAGTATTATTATCTCTATCTACTTGATCAATGGCTATGTAAATATTTTCGGTTTCGTAAAAGGTAGTACCAACAGTAAAACCATCTTGTGGAGATGATTGAACATCATCATTATTATCACAGCTACTTCCTATAAAAAGAATAGCTATACATACTAAAGTTATTTTGAAAATTGTTTTCATTTTTTTTTAAATATTTTTAATGTTATTTATATCCGTATTGATTTTTTTATTAGTTTAAAAGCCACATCATTAAAAAAACTAACAACAGTATCTATAACAATGTGACAACTTAACTTCATTAACGTAAGTTCTAGAGCTATTCTATACAAAAGTACCTACATAAATTTATTTACAAAAGCCTTATTCTATTAACTACCCTTTTAATTCAAGCAACTGCTTGTTTGACTTGATTAACGTGAAAATTTATAGTTTTGGTAATGAAAATTCAAATACCTATAAAAAAACTGCCTTTGAATTATTATTCAAAGGCAGTTTTAATAAATATTAACCTAATTATACCAATTCTATTTCAAAATGCGCTAAATAAATTTGAAATATTTTTATG
>CAYOFS010000199.1:0-1369 GCA_964403095.1 uncultured Flavobacteriaceae bacterium
CACGAATACAAAAACAAATATAAAATGAATGAGTAATTGTAGCCCAATTTTGAGCTAAATAAATTTCGAGCATATTCAATTATAGCAGGTAATAGTAAATTTGTGAATAATTACTTTAGATTTGTATTTGTAAATTTAATTAAAATTAAAAAATATGATGAAATTTCTTTTAAAGGAAATTATATATAGTTGATTGATTCCCTCAATTTATTTTAAGTTGAGGAATTTTTTTAACTTATACAATAATATTATATTTGCCAAAACAATTAAAATTGACTGAAACAAAATTTATTCTAAAAGAACTAAGTACTGAAAAATTATCAAAAGGTTCTTTCACTTTTAAAGCACCAAGTAATATTGCTTTAGTTAAATATTGGGGGAAAGAAGCGAATCAAATACCTAAAAACCCTTCGATTAGTTTTACATTAAGTGCTTGTTTTACACAAACAACATTATCTTTTAAAAAAAAGAAAATTTCGAATGATAAATTTGAATTTGATGTTATTTTTGAAGGAAAAATACACGATGACTTTAAACCTAAAATTCAAACTTTTTTTGAACGAATTGAAAAATACCTTCCGTTTTTAAAACAATATACATTTATAATTAACACAAGAAACTCATTTCCTCACAGTAGTGGTATTGCTTCATCGGCAAGTGGAATGGCAGCCTTATCTCTTTGTTTAATGCAAATTGAAAAAGAGTTAAACCCAACAATTTCAACTAATTATTTTAATAAAAAAGCGTCTTTTTTAGCTCGTTTAGGTTCTGGAAGCGCTAGTAGAAGTATTGAAGGTGAAGTAGTGGTTTGGGGAAAACATCCTGCAATAGATCATAGTTCTAATGTGTTAGGTGTAAAGTTTCCTTATAAAATACACCAAAATTTTGAAAATTATCACGATACTATTTTATTGGTTGATAAAGGTGAAAAACAAGTTTCAAGCACTGTTGGACATGATTTAATGAATAACCATCCTTTTGCTGAACAACGTTTTAAACAAGCTTATGATAATCTAGATAAAATGGCCGTTATTTTACAAAGAGGTGATTTAAAAGCATTTATTGAGTTGGTAGAAAGTGAAGCATTAACACTTCATGCAATGATGATGACTAGCAACCCATATTTTATCTTAATGAAACCAAATACCATGAAGATAATTGATGAAATTTGGGCATTTAGAAAGGAAACAAATGCGAACATCTGTTTTACTCTAGATGCTGGAGCAAATGTACATATTTTATATCCTGAAAAGGAAAAAGAAATGATTCATAATTTCATTACAAATAATTTAATAATGTATTGTCAAAATAATCAGTATATTTGTGATAGAATTGGACTTGGAGCAAGATTGGTTGTCGATTTTTAGTA
>CAYOFS010000199.1:1469-3223 GCA_964403095.1 uncultured Flavobacteriaceae bacterium
TTGGTTGTCGATTTTTAGTAGTTTAAATTTAATATTTTATGAAAGGACCTTTATTTTACGCAAAAATTTTACTCTTTGGAGAATATGGAATTATTAAAGATTCTAAAGGTTTAGCCATACCGTATAATTTTTATCAAGGCGCATTAAAATTAGATGATAATACATCAGAAATTGCTAAAAAATCTAATAAAAATCTTTTAAAACTACATAAACATTTAACTACAATTAATACTGATTTAGTTCAGTTTAGATTAGATAATTTAGAAAAAGACATTTCTAATGGAATGTACTTTGACTCTAGCATTCCTCAAGGTTATGGTGTTGGTAGTTCGGGTGCTTTAGTTGCTGCAATTTATGATAAATATGCTGTAGAAAAATTCACCGTTTTAGAAAACCTAACACGAGATAAATTACTAAAACTAAAAACAATATTTTCCGAAATGGAATCGTTTTTTCATGGTAAAAGTTCGGGTTTAGATCCATTAAATTCCTATTTAAGTTTACCAATACTTATCAATTCTAAAGATAATTTAGAAGCAACGGGAATACCAATGCAAAAAGAAGGAAAAGGCGCTGTATTCTTATTAGATTCCAATCAAATTGGAGAAACTGCACCAATGGTAAACATCTTTATGGATAAGATGAAAAAAGAAGGTTTTAGAAAGATGATTTCGGAAGATTTTGCAAAATATACAGATGCCTGTATTGATGATTTTCTACATGGAAATGTAAAATCACTTTTTGGAAATGTAAAATCACTATCCAAAGTAGTATTAGATAATTTTAAACCAATGATACCAAATGCGTTTCATCAAATATGGAAACAAGGTATTGAAACAAATGATTACTATCTTAAACTTTGTGGTTCTGGTGGCGGCGGTTATATCTTAGGCTTCACAAAAGATTATAGCAAAACCAAAGAAATTTTAAAACAATATAAATTAGAATTAGTTTATAGGTTTTAATAGTTATTTTATATGACGATACGTGGTTGTTGGAATAATGATTAAAAAGTAAAAATCAAGAACTAAAACAACACACTAAATAAGAAAATAACTGAATGGCAATAAGTTGGAATGAAATTAAAGATAGAGCCTTAAAATTCTCAAACGAATGGGCAGACGAAACGAAAGAACGAGCCGAAAAAGATAGTTTTTGGAATGACTTTTTTAATGTTTTTGGAATATCAAGAAGACGAGTTGCTACTTTTGAAGAACCAGTTAAGAAATTAAGCGGAAATCAAGGGTTTATTGACCTTTTTTGGAAAGGTACTTTATTAGTGGAACACAAATCCAAAGGAAAAAATCTTGATAAAGCATACGAACAAGCAACCGATTATTTTCCAGGACTAAAAGAACACGAATTACCAAAATACATTTTAGTTTCAGATTTTGACAAAATCAAACTTTTTGACCTTGACGAAAGAACAGAACACGAATTTCACGTTTCGGAACTTTACAAAAATGTAAAACTTTTTGGTTTTATTGCAGGTTATCAAAAAAGGACATTTAAAGAAGAAGACCCAGTAAATATAAAAGCGGCTGAATTAATGGGTAAACTTCACGACCAATTGGAAGAGTTTGGTTATGAAGGTCATCATTTAGAAGTGTATTTAGTTCGCCTTTTATTCATTTTATTTGCAGATGATACAAGTATTTTTGAGAAAGACATCTTTAAGGAATTTGTAGAACTAAAAACAAATGAAGACGGAAGTGATTTAGGAGCATTAATGGCTCAATTCTTTCAAGTATTAA
>CAYOFS010000200.1:0-3172 GCA_964403095.1 uncultured Flavobacteriaceae bacterium
ACGAAGTGGTTCACGAACACTTTTAAAAAATAATGAAAAAGGAGTGAGCTAATTGTAGCTCAATTTTGAGCTAAATAAATTTTGAGCAGTTTCAATTATAGGAAGGTAGTTTGGCTTTGCAATAGAAAATTTGTGAATAATTTAGGTTAATCCAAGTCGAGTTTTTATTACCCGTATATTTTACAATTCGCTTATTTCAATGTATAAATAATATTATGACCTTCGAGATAATGACATAGTAAAAGCACAAACTTACTCCTAAGGAATTTTAAAAACTATCAATCCGTAAATAAATATTTTGTAATTTTGTACAATCAAAAAATTAGAATATTCTTATGGCAAAGTTTGAAATAAAATTACCGAAAATGGGAGAAAGCGTTGCGGAAGCAACAATCACCTCATGGTTAAAAAATATTGGCGATACTATTGAACTAGACGAAACAATTGTTGAAATTGCTACTGACAAAGTAGATAGTGAAGTTCCAAGTGAAGTTTCAGGTATTTTAATCGAAATAAAGTATAATGTTGATGATGTTGTTGCCGTTGGAGAAACTATTGCTATAATTGAAACTGATGCTGATAATACAGAAACAACTCCACAAGAATTAACTCAAACAGAAACACCAAAAGAATCAGCTGTTATTGAAAAACAAATTGAAAAAACTTTTGATAATTTAGACCTAACTATCAAAAAAACAGGAGATAGCGGTAAGTTTTACTCGCCTTTAGTAAGAAATATAGCTAAAACCGAAGGGATTTCAATGAACCAATTAGAATCTATTCAAGGCTCTGGAAAAGACGGAAGAGTTACAAAAGACGACTTATTAGCTTATATTAAAAACGGACAAAAAACACCTGACAATAATAAACAAACGACCGATTCTAAAACAAATATTAAACCAAAATCAAACAGTAAACCTCAACCAACAAAAGCAAGTATTCCATTACAAGAAGGCGATGAAATTATAGCCATGAGTAGAATGGGTAAAATGATTGCTCATCACATGGTTGCATCGGTACAAACATCGGCTCACGTACAATCTTTTGTAGAAGTTGATGTTACTAATGTTGTGAATTGGCGTAATAAAATTAAAGATGACTTCCTTAAGCGTGAAGGTGAAAAAATCACTTTTACACCTATTTTCATGCAAACAATTGCAAAAGCATTAAAAGATTATCCAATGATAAATATTGCCGTTGACGGTGATACAATTATCAAACGCAAAAACATAAATTTAGGTATGGCTGCGGCATTACCTGATGGAAATTTAATTGTTCCTGTTATTAAAAATGCAGATCAATTAAATCTAGTTGGAATGACTAAGCAAGTAAATAGTTTAGCAAATAAAGCTAGAAATGGAAAGTTAGCACCAGACGATATTCAAGGCGGAACATATACCGTTACAAATGTTGGAGGATTCGGATCCATCATGGGAACACCAATTATTAATCAACCTCAAGTTGGGATTTTAGCACTTGGAGCTATTAGAAAAACACCTTCGGTTATTGAAACACCAGATGGTGATTTTATTGGCATAAGGCATAAAATGTACTTATCACACTCTTATGACCACAGAGTTGTAAACGGTGCTTTAGGAGGTATGTTTGTTAAAAAAGTAGCCGATTATTTAGAGGCTTGGGATATTAATACAGATTATTAATTCAGACCACTAAAACAATACATCAAAAATTTATTAATTCATAAAAAAATAGTAATTTTGCGCCTGCTTATCAGTAAGATAGGTAGTATTTACATAAAAACAAGAAAATGAATATTACAAAAGAGAATTTAGACGCTTTAAACGCAGTAATTAAAATTGATGTTACTGAAAAAGACTACAAAGAAAAAGTAGATAAAATTTTAGCTGACTATCGTAAAAATGCAAACATTCCTGGCTTTAGAAAAGGACAAGTGCCAATGGGAATGATTAAAAAACAATATGGGCAATCTGTACTAGTTGACGAAATAAATAAATTACTACAAGAAGCTTTAAACAAATACTTAAACGAAGAAAAATTAGATGTTTTAGGTAATCCATTACCAAAACCAAATGCAGATTTTTCTTGGGATAAATCAGATTTTACATTTGAATTCGAATTAGGTTTAGCACCTAAATTTGAGGTGAATTTACAACCTAAAAAAGCAATTGAAACTTATAAAATAGTTACCGATAAGAAAATGCTAAATGAAGAGGTTACTAATTTAAGAGAACGTTATGGTAAAATAATTACTACTGATAAAATTACTAAAACAACTAATATTACTGGGGCTTTTAAAAACGAAGAAAAAGAGATTGATAAAAAATCTACTTTTAAATTTGAAAAAATATCTGGTAAAAAACAACAAAAAGAACTACTTGGTAAAAAAGTTGGTGATATGGTTACTTTAAAAACAAAAAATTTGTTTGAAGATCATCATTTTACGCAAAACATATTAGGTGTATCGCATGATGATGCTCATGGTTTAGATATTGAAGTAACATTCACTATTGAAGAAATAACCGAAACTGAATTAGCAGAACTAAATCAAGAACTTTTTGATAAATTATTTGGTGAAGGCGTAGTTAAATCTGAAAAAGAATTAATTGCAAAACTAAAAGAAGACATTGAAAAACAATTTGAACAACAAGCAGATCAACATTTACTAAATGCAGTAACTGAGAGCTTAATTGAAAATACAAAATTTGATTTACCTTCAGAATTTTTACAAAAATGGCTTGCTGCAACTGGTGAAAATCCAACAACTACAGAACAAGCTAAAGAGCAATACGAACAATCGGAAAAAGGTTTACGTTACCAATTAATAGAAGGTAAAATAGCGACTGAAAATAAACTACAAGTAAGCTATGAAGAATTGGTAAACTACACCAAGGGTTACATTAAACAACAAATGGCTCAGTATGGAAATACAAACCCAGAAGAAAAAGAATTGAATGATATTGCTAATAGAGTTTTAGAAAATCAAGATGAAGCTAAAAAGCTACAAGACCAATTAATTAGTCAGAAATTACTTGCATTTTACAAAGAAAACGTGAAATTAAAAATAAAAGAAGTTACTTACGATAAGTTTGTTAAAGAAGTTTATGAAAATCCAAAACATTAAAATACAAACATTTTTCATACATTTAACCCAAACTAATAAAAGTTTGGGTTTTTTATTGGCAAAAACTTG
>CAYOFS010000201.1:0-3172 GCA_964403095.1 uncultured Flavobacteriaceae bacterium
CTACAATATATCATTTTTTAGATTTTTCTTGCTGAGTCAGTTTTTATAGGTTTTCTTTTTTCGCTTTCAAGTACAGCTATTGTATTAAAATTATTGCAAGATAGAAATGAAATTTCGGAACCACATGGTAGAAATGTACTTGGAATTCTTATTTTTCAAGACATTATCGTTGTGCCAATGATGCTTGTCACTCCAATAATGGCAGGTCAAGATGGTAATTTAAGTTCCGAATTATTAAGTCTATTGTTTAAAACAGTTTTATTAATAGTCTTTACATATGTAATGGCTCGTTATATTGTACCAAAACTTTTGCTTTTGGTGGTAAAAACTAAAAATAAAGAATTGTTCTTGTTAACTACAATAAGTTTATGTTTTACGGTAACCTTTCTTACTTATGAAGCTAGTTTGTCACTAGCACTAGGTGCTTTTATTGCAGGTCTAATAATTTCGGAGAGAATATGGACACCAAGCAACAGGTACTATTATTCCGTTTAAAATTTTATTTACAAGTATATTCTTTATTTCTATTGGGATGTTATTAAATCTTGATTTTTTATTTAAAAACATTGTAATAATAGTATCATTGGTTGTTTTTGTATTCATTACCAAAGCACTCATCGCCTCATTTGCCGTTGCAGTATTAAAATACCCCCCAAGAGTTGTAATTCTAACAGGGTTGGCTCTTTTCCAAATAGGAGAATTTGCATTTATTCTATCAAAAGTTGGAGTGAAAGAAGGTGTGTTATCACCTGAAACCAATCAATATTTTTTGTCAGTATCTATTTTAACCATATTGTTGACACCTTTTATAATACAATATTCTGATAATATTGCGACAAAAATAATACACCTTCTTTTTGGTAAAAAACATAAATATGCTCTAACTAAATTGACATCAGAAAACCAAGATATGAGCAAAATGAAAAATCATTTAGTTATTATTGGTTACGGAGTAAATGGCACAAACTTAGTCAGAGTTGCTACTCATGCTGAAATTCCTTATGTAATTATAGAGTCTGATATTGATGTTGTAAAAAGAGAAAAACAAAACGGAAAAACAATTGTTTTTGGTGATGCAACTGATGAACATACACTGCATATGGCTTGTGTAGAAAATGCACGGGTTGTTGTAATTGCAATATCAGATTCAAATGCCACCAAACATATTCTTTCAATCCTGACTCTATGGCGTTTCTATAATAATTGCCCATATAGTTGTGGTAGGGATTATCGGGGTCTTCGTTCCATGAGTCAAATATTGATTCGAATTTGGCACGGGAGCCATTAGGAAGTTTCCAAGTATTTGTATTTGAGTCATAAGACAATCCACCATTGGTTTTTATTTTTCTATAAATTTCTGCATGTATCGCTTCATGGAGAATGGTTCTGGCAACTGCTAGGGAGGGTCTATTTATAGATTGTTCGGTATTTAGTGTGATATTAATATAAATAGAAGAGTTTGAATTATACTCTGTATATCCATTTACTAATACCCCATTTAGCATTAAATTAGATTTTTGTTTTAACATTAAATGTACCGGAGTCTTCTCACCATCAAACTTTTTAATAGCATCAGCAAAACCAGTGCGTTTTTCCTGATATAATTTAGGACTGCTTTCGGAGATACAGTTTATTTTTTTCCTCCCCATTTTTTAAAACTAAATTGCCATTATAATTTTCGATAATTTGATACATTATAATTTTATCTTTAATTAATGCTGGATTATCTCCGTTATTTAAATTAATTTCTATATCATAGTTTTTATCAAGTATTAAGTCAAAAGTATGTGTCCAAAACCCTAAATGATTTACTGTAATTTTGTTTTTTAAAGTTGATTTTTTTAGTTTAATATTTGCAATTCCATTTGAATCAACTTTCAGTCCTATTTTAGTCTTTAAATCTATTATTATAATAGCACCCTTAATCCTTTTGCCTCTAATATCGGATATTTTAAATTTTAATGATATAGAGTCTTTATCTGATTTCCAAAAGGAAATTCTATGATAAGATGAGTATTTTACTTTTGTTTTATTATAATTTAATATCAACTGTTTTTTTACTATCTTATATGTCCCACTACCTTTCCTTTGAATTCCTAAATCACCTGATTCTTCATATCTAAATTCGCTATTATCAGTAAAAGTAAAACAATTACTAAAATCATTTAATTGATGCTCAGTACAATAAACACCCTCAATTTTAGATTGGCTAAAACTTTTTGTTACCATAAATATTAAAGCTATTAATAAAAAACCTTTTTTATTAATTTGCATTTTATAATACTTCATTTTTTTATATTTTTAGTTACATTTTTTTCCTTTAGCTTTTGAATTTCCGTTTTGCTCATTTTCAAGTATTTCTTTAATAATTTGTCTGTCATTTGAGTTTGGAACTAAGGCTTTAAAAGAGTCTGTTTCGATAATATTACCATCAGAGTCAACATAAAATAATCCCCCAAAAGCCATTGAACGATAATAATCCCAACCTAAGTTACCTCTATTTCCATAATTCTTATCCCAAGTATATAATGAGTAGGCCATAGCGTCCACATATTGCCCCATGAATTCATGATGAAACCTAGCGGCTTCTCCATTTGTACCATTAATATTAAATCCATTCTCTTTTCCATAATTTTCAATAGCTAATCTAAAATCAAAATTTAAACTTGAGTTTTGATATAAAAGATATGCATGAACTGATTCATGTATCATTGTTCTAGCTATAGATAGGGTAGTAGCATTACCAAGATAATCATTAGAAATTGTTGTAATTACACCTCCTGACTCAGTAGTCGTTCTCCCATTAGCTCCAGATAAAGAACCGTTTTGTATTGTGTAATTTATTGTCAAATTACTAAACAAATCAAGAATCATACCAGAAAAAGTACGAATTTCACCATTTGGTATAGTTACTTCAGGTTTTAAATCATCTGGTTTTCCTTCCTCTCTTATATCTTTAAAAATAGTTTTAGCACATTTGTTTGTGAGTTCGTTAATAATTTGGTCATCAAAATCTACTTCTTTACCATCTTTTAGGGCATCAATAGCACTTTTAGCAAACTCTATAGCTTCTTGAGATTTATTGTTTTCAAGAATAAAATCTCTAATTTTTGTTGCTAATGCTAAATTTTTAGTTTCACTCAAAAAGGCTAGTTCTGAGTTTGACAAGCTA
>CAYOFS010000202.1:0-3098 GCA_964403095.1 uncultured Flavobacteriaceae bacterium
TTGAAAACGACTATCAAAAAATCACTCCTATCAACGCTATTTTATAGTTGAGCCACAATAAACTACAAATTTAGTACATTCCGCCCAATTTTTTATATTGCGTGTTACCAACTGGGCTTTATTGTATCTTTTTGTATTTCAATAAGTTCAGGATTTGAAATTAATCATTTTTACATAAATCATATGCCCAAAGTATCTAAGTTCATTTTGTTATTTAGAATTTGGGTAATGAAAAATTCCCTGCAAACAATAGTTCACAGGGAATTATCTGTTATTAAAGGAAATTACCTATTTTCAATCCAAAATAAACAGTTCTTGGATTCATTGGTCCATAAATATATGCAGGGTCACGGTCAATTCCTCTATCAAAATCGCTTTGATACGAATTAAATATATTTTTTGCACCAGCAAATAATTGCAAGGTAGCCTCATTCAATTTAATGTTGTATCGCACTTTTAATCCTAAATCTAAAAATCTTTCCGTTTCTCTTAATTCACCATCATCAGGATTTGGTATTTGTAAGCCAAAATAAGGAACAAGCATTTCTCCTGTATAATTACCTGTTGCAGAAATTCCCAAACTTTTTGATGCCTGCCAATCTAAAGTCAAATATCCATAATCTTCAGGGGTTCTAAAAAAATTTTTTTCATTAAACTCCTGTGCTTGTTCGTATTTACTGCTTTGTACTGTAAATCCTGCTTTTACTGTAAATTTGTCAGTTGGCACTACATTTAATTCAATATTTACACCTTGCACTTTTGCCCCATCATCTGCATTAACTCGTTTGTAGATTACAGTTCCGTTCTCGTCAGGATCGCCAATTTCATTTACAAAAGGGTTATCCAATTGTGTATAAAACCCTTCAAGTAATAAGCCAACATAAACTTTTCCTAATTGCTTGTTAAAATCAAGTGATGCCATATAACTATGACTTGTTTCTTGTTTTAAATCGGGACTGTTTTTATGAATTACCTTTCGTGAACCTGATGTTTCTATGTGTAAATCTTCATCAAATATTTGAGGTGCACGATATCCTTGTGAATAACTCACTCTGGCTTGTAAATATTCTTTTATGTCATATTTAAAGGTAAGCCTTGGGCTTAACATGTTTCCTGATTTTTCTGAATCTAAATGTTCTTTGTCTTCTACATTGTAATGGTCGAAACGTGCCCCAACAGAAATTTTAAGTTTGTTCCAGTTTTTTTCGTATTGTGCAAATACTCCAGTAGTATTTGTAGTTTGGTCTGCAACTAAAACATTATCTGTATGCGGAATACTTATAATTATATCGTTTACAATTATTGCATTATCAATATCTGCATATCCCAGTTTTTTATCTTTAAGCCATGACCCATAGCTTTCAATACCAACTACCAAATTTGAATTCCTGAATTTTGCATTGTATTGAGTACCTATTGTATAAGAAAAGTCTTTGGTATTTCCATAATCACTAAGCGATTTTTCAGCACCATAATAAGCATCCCTATTTACTCTTTGTCCTGAAACATAAACAGAAAACAAATCATTTTCCCTAACAAACTGTTCATAAGTTAATGCTCCTGTTGTTAGGTTATGGTTTAATAATTCGGCAATATTCGCTTCATGTACTGGATAATCAAATTTATCTCCACCACGTCTGTCTTCTTTTATGTTAAAGAAGTCCGCCGTTAGTTTATTTCTTGTTCCAAAACGATGATATATGCGAGTTCCTATTGTGGTATTTTTTAAAGAGGCTATTTCAGAGAAATCGTCATTATTTGCATCAAAAGCTTCTCTATCACGGTAAAATCCATAAAGAGCCATACCTGTTTTATTATCGGCAGAAACTAAAGTTGTATTAAAATTAACTGAATAATCTTGTGCAGGATTACCCGAATTATCTATGCCAGCACCAATAAGCCCGGTATTTACACCAAATTCATAAGAGTTGCTATTAGGGTCTTTAAGGATAAGGTTTATTGTACCTGCAATGGCATTACTGCCATATAAAGCAGAGCCGCCACCACGAACAACTTCAACTCGTTCTATCATACTTGATGGAATTAATTCCAAACCATAAACACCAGCCAAACCACTAAAAATTGGACGGCTATTTATTAATATTTGAGAATAAGGTCCTTCCATTCCATTCATTCTAACTTGTGAAAATCCACAATTCTGGCAATTGTTTTCCATTCGTAATCCTGAGCAAAAATTCAAACCTTCGCTTAAAGTAACCGATTGTGTATTTGCAAATAGTTTAGGTGTAAGAGTGCTAACAATTGTTGAAGATTCTGTCCTCTTTGTTGCGTTTCTATCTCCAGTAATAACTACTTGTTCAAGACTTAATATATCCTGTTCTAATTCAAAATTCAGTTCTTTGGTTTCTCCTGCTTTAATTGTAATTTCTTTCTCTTGAGGTTTGAAACCTAATGATTGAGCAATAATTATAAGTTTGTCTTCTGGCAGATTATTCAATTGATAATGCCCTGTTTCATCTGTAGTAACCCCTATTGTAGTTCCTTTAACACTCACTGTTGCAAAAGGAATGTGTTGTTCTCCGTTGCTAACTACGTGTCCTATTATATTTGCATCAGTTTTTGTTTTTTGTGCAAAAATAATTTGTGTTACTGACAATAAAAATATTGTCAAAATAATATGTATTCTGTTCATAATATCATGTTTTATTATTGTAATAAGTAATTTCTTCATTGTAATGTTTTTTTTTTATTATTTTAATATTTATATATGTAAATATAAATATATTTTTAGATATAACTAAATATTTGTTGTTAAAAATAAAAAACGTATCTTTGTGATGTCTAAAACTCACAGATGTTAAGTTTTTCTGAAGAAAATTATTTAAAAGCTATTTACCATATTGAAAAACTTCAATCTAATGGTGTAAGTACCAATGCTGTTGCAGAAAAGATGGATACTAAAGCTTCTTCAGTTACAGATATGCTACAAAAATTGGCAGAAAAACGCTTGGTTATTTATAAAAAGTATAAAGGAGCGTTACTTTCAGCTAAAGGAAAAGAAATTGCTATTTCAGTGATAAGAAAGCATCGTTTATGGGAGTCATTTTTAGTCAATAAACTCAAGTTTTCTTGGGATG
>CAYOFS010000203.1:0-3056 GCA_964403095.1 uncultured Flavobacteriaceae bacterium
ATCTTCCAAACCCCAACCAGTCATGTCTTCATTATAGCCATTGACCATTAGAATATCATCTTTCCAAAATGAAAAATTACACCCTCTAGTTGATTTTAAACTTTTACTTTTCGCTAAATAGAAACGTGCTAAAAAAGAAGACCTAAAAGCATTTAATTGGTTCTTGCTGTTTAAAATAATTGCTGAAAAATTAATTTTTTTGGTTTTAAGTACCTCAATAGATTTTTTAAGATTCAATAATACTCTACTACCATGAATAAAACATTTTTCTTTTCGGGCATAAATATGGTCTTCTATAAAATGAGCGTTCATTATACAATCACCATCTATTTGTATAATATAATCTCCTTTACATTTTGCTATTGTTTTATTAAGGATTACTGTTTTTCTAAACCCTTTATCTTCATGCCAAACATGAATGATTGGAAATTTAAACTCTTTTCTAAATTTATCGATTAGTTTTTTAGTTTCTTCTGTTGAACCATCATCAGCAATAATGATTTCAAAAGGCATAACTGTTTGCCTTTGTACACTTTTCAATACAAGTTCTAAAGCCTCTTTCCAATTATAAGTAACTATAATTAGTGATGTTTTTAATGTTTCTATATTATTCATTTAAAAAATCCTTATATATAAAACAAATATAAAACAAATTGACTATAGTATTATAGTTTAATATTATCTTTGTGAAAAATACATTCGTGAAGGTTAATATTTCTTTTTTTTTAATAAATCACAATTCGGTAGGAGGAGTGGAAAGAGTAACTTCAAACTTAATAAAAATATTTGAAAAGAATAATTTAAAAATTAGATATATATTCTCATTAGGAGACATATCTGTAAAAAATAAAATCATTAAACTTCCTAATTATATTGAGTTAGTTCAGGTTTCTAGAAATAATTTAAGTGCTGAATTACATAATCATATTATAGATAACTGTATCTCTCATCTTATTTTTCAAGGTGATAATATGACTTTTTCAAAAGACATATTAAGAGGTGTGAAAAATACAAATTGCAAATCATTCTTACATTATCACGGTTCTCCTTACGCTTACTTGAAAAAGAACATTTATTGGTATGATATAAAAGAAAATCCTATAAATATATTTAAAAAAGGAATTGCTAGAATATTCCTCCCTTTCAAAAAAGCTAAACTTATGAAGAATATTAAGAATTCTGATGGCTTTATCACTGTAAGTAATGCTGTGAAACAGGAGCTACTAGACATCTACAATATAGAGTTTGATAATATTACATGCATTCATAATCCTACTTCATTTAAAGTAAATGGTAATATAATATTCAAAAAAGAAAAAAAAATAATTTTAATTTCACGTCTTGTTAGGAAACATAAAAATGTCTTATTAGCACTTAGAGTATGGAAGCGTTTACATATAAAATATCCTGATTGGAAATTACAAATTTTAGGAGGTGGATTATTACTTCCAAAACTTGAAAAATATATTATAATTAATAATTTAAAAAATATTGATTTAGTCGGACATGTAAATAATGTTGATGAGTATTTAAAGAAAAGTTCAATTTCTATTTCAACCTCTGACACAGAAGGCTTTTCAATGACTACTTATGAAGCAATAGCGTTTAAAAACCCAATTATTGCAACAAAAAGTTATGGAGGTATTTACGATCTTATTGTTGATAAAGAAAATGGTCTATTTTCTCCAAAAGATGATGATAAAAAAATGGCTAAAAACTTAGAATTATTAATTAATAATGAAAAATTAAGAACCCAAATGGGAAATGATAGTTATCAAAAATATATAACACTTCAAAATGAGAATATTTTCTCCCAATGGTCTGAACTACTTAGAATATAATTTAATAGTCTCTTTAATAATCTCTTGATTTTTTATTATTTTATCTATATAATCTAGAGCTACAAATCTTCTATCACTAACACAATAGTCTAAATTACTTAACGCTGTTGAGAAAAGCGTGTAGCCAATATCAAAAGTGTCCTTTTTTAATAATAAAAATAATTCTGCAGGAAACATTTTAGGAAAAACAACAACACCTTTAAAATGCTTAGTATAATCAGTATTTTCTCTAGGATGCACCTTTATAAACACCTTGTATTCTTTTGGTATTTTAGATATTAAATCTTTATAAATCTCTATTTTATCAATTTCAGACTCTACTAAACCCTCTACATATAATGATTGAGTTATAATTAATACTTTTTTTTCTTTTTTCTCAAAAGAAACTTTAAAATTAAACACTTTGAATATAGCTTCAATCGAATTACTCGAAAGGTTTTCACTTATTTTATTTATATCTATTTTAACTGATTTATTTCTTAAAATTTTTGGCAATTTTTCAGGGCTTATGGCGTAAACTTCTTCTACAATTTCATCGTAACCATTTTCAATAAAACCATTTTTCATGATTTTCTTTTTAAAAATTGATAATTTTGATGGAACTAAAATATAGGTCAAACTGCCTCCTTCAATCATAGAGAACTTTTTATTTTTAAATTTTAGATAGAAATAATTTTTTGACGAGTCGGTATCAGAAATATAAATTTTAGAATCTCTAATAAATTTTTCTTCTTCTTTTAAACCTTCACATTCCGAGTCAAGTATAGTTACTAATTTTTTACGATTAAATAAATAATTAAATTTACTTAATTTATTTTTTTGTTTTCTTTTACTTGGTATAATAATTACTTTTCTAAAATAATTATGCTTTAATAGATTATCGGTTATAAGATTTATGTTTTCTGTATGCTCAATAATAACTAGCAGATTATCATCTAAAATATTAGCTAATCTGTTATTTTCTATTAATAGAATTATTAAATATAAATGATATGTTGTTGTTGCTACAAAGGTATGTTTCATCTGTAAAATATTTAAATTCAGAAACTATCTCCTTTTAATAAAGTCTCTGTTATAATAAAATCTAATTCGGTATCAATATCAATACTATTTTCTTTTGACATGATATATGCTTTTGTTTGATCACCTAAAAAACCATTATTTTTTAAAATACGACACATTTGTTAAAGTTAACGTGCCGTCATCTAAAAAATA
>CAYOFS010000204.1:0-3046 GCA_964403095.1 uncultured Flavobacteriaceae bacterium
CTAACTGATTAAATTCCTAATACATCTTTCATTGTATAAACTCCTTTTTTATTAACTAGCCATTCTGCTGCTATTACTGCTCCTAATGCAAATCCTTTTCTGCTTTTTGCCTCATGCTTTATCTCTATAATATCAATATCATTTTCATACTTGACAAAATGAGTTCCTGGAACATTTTCAATTCTTTTTGCTACAATTGGTAGCTCATTATTATTATCCGTTACACCTAAAACCCACGTATCTTTATTAAAGTTTTCCAAAACTTGATTTGCCAACGTGATTGCCGTACCACTTGGGGCATCTATTTTTTGAATATGATGTGTTTCTTCTATTGAAACATCATAATCGGTATGTTTTGACATTAATTTAGATAATTTTTTATTTAATTCAAAAAATATATTAACACCTAAACTAAAATTAGAAGCATAGATAAAAGCACCTTTTTTATTCTTACATAACTCTACAACCTCATCATATTTCCCTAACCAGCCTGTTGTACCCGAAATAATTGGTATGTTTTTTTCAATACAAGTAGTAATGTTTAACAAAGCAGCTTTAGGTGTGCTAAAATCTATAGCAATGTCGATATTTTTAAGTTGTAATAAATCCGATTTATTTTCAACTTTTAAAACAATTTTATGACCTCTTTCTAAAGCGATTTTCTCAATTGCTTTTCCCATTTTACCATAACCAAGTAGTGCTATTTTCATGTTAAAAACTAAAACTTACCGATGCTCCGTAATTCATCTTGTTAGAAACTGGATCTACTGTAAAACTTGGTCTATACGAGATATTTGTATCTATTTTTTTATTAGGTAAATGTGCATCTACATTAGCTTCAACTATATTTAAAATATAAATACCAATAGTAATAAACATAGATAAATCTCTATTTTTTCTATACGTTCTAAGTCCTCTTTCTAAAGCACTTCTATCTAAATTATCAAATTGATGTGATTTCCCCACTAAATCCAATTTATACGCTTCTAACATATCATTATACCTACTATTATTAACGGTATAATAATACATTGAAGTGGTCATTCCTCCATAAATTACAGGTATAAGCCAATATTTTTTATTGTACGCTTGTCCTAAACCTGGTAAAATTGCCGAATAAAAGGCTGCTTTTGCTGGAGCTAAAGCATTTATTTCAAAATTTTGTAACTTATTTTTATTTGAAACCAGTAAATCAGTATTGTTTTTAACATTATTTACCTTTTCATCATTTTGGGCATACCCAAAAAAACTAATTGATAGCATTAATATAAAACAGCTGATTAACTTTGACATAATTACTGATTTAATAATTTTTTTATACGATTAAAATCTTCTTCCGAGTTAAAGGGAATGATAATTTTACCTTTATTATTTTTAGCAACTTTCACATCAACATCATTACCAAAAAAATTAGTAAACGTTGTTTTTGCATTTTTAACAAAGCTCGGTGTTGTTGGCTTTGAAACTTTAGATGTTTTAATATTGCCATCTTTTAATTCCTTTACTAAAACTTCTGTTTGTCTAACGGATAATTTATCTTTAATTATTTGTTCATAAACAGTTAATTGTAATTGCTGGTTTTCGATTCCTATTAAAGCTCTACCATGTCCCATACTCAAAAAACCATCTCTAATTCCAGTTTGCACTATTGGGTCTAATTTAAGTAATCGCAAAAAGTTAGTTACAGCAGAACGGCTTTTACCAACACGCTTTGCCATTTTATCTTGTGTTAGATTAACTTCATCTATCAAACGTTGATAAGATAACGCTATTTCTATCGGATCTAAATTTTCACGTTGAATATTTTCAACAATTGCCATTTCAAGCATTTCTTGATCGTTTGCCAAACGGATATACGCTGGTATTGTTTTGTTACCTGCTAATTTAGAAGCTCTAAATCTTCGTTCTCCTGAAACAATCTGAAAAGAATTCCCTTCTAATTTTCTAACTGTTATTGGCTGAATAACACCTAATTCTTTAATTGAATTAGCCAACTCTTGCAAAGCTTCTTCTTTAAAATAAGAACGAGGCTGAAATGGATTTACTGTAATAGAGGAAATCTCTATTTCTACAATAGAACCTACTAATTTATCCGCATTTTTATCTTGAGCGGAGTTAATATCTTCGCTTGTGTTTTTAAGTAAGGCTGATAAGCCTCTTCCTAATGCTTGTTTTTTTGTTGCTTTAGCCATTGTTTTCGTTTCTTTTAAGAATTTCGTGTGCTAAGTTAATATAATTAATTGCTCCTTTACTTGTTGCGTCATAAGTGATAATTGTCTCACCATAACTTGGCGCTTCTCCTAACTTTATATTACGTTGAATAATGGTTTTAAAAACCATATTATCAAAATGTTGTTTTACTTCTTTTACAACAGAATTAGACAATCGCAATCTGGAATCGTACATTGTTAGTAACAAACCTTCAATTGCTAAATCTTTATTGTGTATTTTCTGAACGCTTTGAATGGTATTTAAAAGTTTCCCTAAACCTTCTAAAGCATAGTATTCACATTGTATTGGAATAATAACCGAATCTGCAGAAGTAAGTGCGTTTAAAGTAATCAAACCTAAAGAAGGAGCGCAATCAATTAAAATATAATCATAATCGTTTTTTATCTCTTCAAGCGAAATCTTTAACATATTTTCTCTATTCGTTTTATCAACCAATTCTATTTCAATAGCAACTAAATCAATATGCGCTGGTATAATATCTACATTAGGCGAATTAGTTTCAATAATAGCCTCTTTAGCAGTTGCGGTATGTTCCAAAACTTGATATGTACCTGTTTCGACACCTCCTACATCAATACCTAAGCCCGAAGTTGCATTTGCTTGTGGATCAGCATCTATCAATAAAATTTTCTTTTCCAAAACACCTAAAGCTGCTGCAAGATTAACTGTTGTTGTTGTTTTTCCTACGCCTCCTTTTTGATTTGCTACCGCTATTATCTTTCCCATTAATTTTTCGTTTTATTGTAAGGACAAAATTACTAATTTTATTTTGAATTATGAATGTTAAATTTCGAATCTGAACACTGAACACTGA
>CAYOFS010000205.1:0-3033 GCA_964403095.1 uncultured Flavobacteriaceae bacterium
GGTGGTTTTGCTACCAATAGTACTTTTGTATGGTCAGAAACAACAAGTAAGGCTTTTAAAGGTTTTCAAAAAGGTAGAAATGTTAAGTTAAAATATACTGATGTATCAATAATTGAACAAAATATAGAAGGCATTAGAAAAGTAGTGCCAAGAGATTTAAGAACTAGTCAAGTTGTTAGAGGCCTTAAAGTTATTTCAACAGGTGTTTTTGGAGATTTTCCCACGTTGAATGAAGTTCAAAAGAAAAAACTAGAATATGGAAGGTTTATCAATATGAATGACATCAAAGAGCGAAAGAAAGTATGTGTTATAAAAGCTGATTTGTATAAACAATTTTTTGAAAAAAATGAAAACCCTATAGGAAAGTATATCAGAATTAATGGTATTAGTTATCAAGTAATAGGTATGTACGATGAGAAAATGCAAGGCGGCGGACCTCAAGGCGATGTGCATATCCCTTTTACAACTTTTCAGCAAACGTATAATACAGGTAATGGAATTGGTTGGATGATGATTACAGGTGATGACGGAGTAGATGTGACGCAAATGCAAGCAGAGGTAAAGTTACTTTTAAAAACAATTCATAAAGTACACCCAGAAGATTCAAGAGCATTTGGAAGTTTTAATCTTGCAGCAGAATTTAAAAAAGCAACAGGGTTTTTAACAGGAATGCAATTTTTAACTTGGTTTGTTGGTGTTGCAACCCTAATAGCAGGGGTTTTTGCTATTGGGAATATATTATTAATTACCGTGAAAGAACGTACAAAAGAAATAGGTATTCGTAGAGCAATAGGCGCAAGACCAATAGAAATTAAAAGGCAAATAGTATTAGAATCTGTCTTTTTAACAACAATTGCTGGTTCATTAGGAATTATCTTTGGAGGATTTTTATTAATGGCTTTAGATGTATTTGTAGGAAAAGGACCAGATGCTGTTCTAGTAAATCCAACAGTTAATATACCAGTAGTATTAATTGCATATTTTTTATTAGTGATTCTTGGAACTTTAATAGGATTAATCCCGGCAAGTATAGCAACAAGTATAAAACCAATTGAAGCATTAAGCGATGAATAATTTAAAGTAATAATTAAATAATTAAACAAATCAATAAATAGACACATAAACACATAAACACATGAAAAAAATATTATTTATAGGAATTGCCATAGCTTTAATTGGCGTTTTATTATGGTTTGGGAAAAAGAACAATAAATCAGTTGAAGAATTTGAAACAGAAACTGCGTTTAAAACAAATATTGTGCGTGAATCAGTTGCCACAGGAACAGTTGTGCCATTGGAGGAAGTAGAAATAAAACCACAAGTTTCAGGTATTATCGATAAAATATTTGTTGAAGAAGGACAGCAGGTAAAAGTAGGTGATTTAATAGCTAAAGTAAGAGTTGTGCCAAATGTACAGGCTTTGAATACAGCAAGTGGTAGAGTTAAAACAGCTAAATTAAGACGTGATAATGCAAAGGTGTCTTTTGATAGAACAAAAAAACTATACGATAAAGGAGTTATTGCAAGAACGCAATATGAGTCAAGCGAATTAGCGTATGGTACATCAAAACAAGATTATAGAGACGCTTTAAATAACCAGCAAATTATTAAAAAAGGATCTGTTTCTGGTTCTGGTAAAGCAGCAATTACAAATATTAGAGCAACAATTAAAGGTACTATTTTAGAAATACCAGTAAGAAAAGGTCATCAAGTTATTGAAGCTAATACATTTAACGCAGGAACAACAATTGCAACAATTGCAGATATGCATAAAATGATTTTTGAAGGAAAAGTAGATGAAGCAGAAGTAGGTAAATTGATAAAAGGAACGGCAATTAATATATCTTTAGGAGCTGTTCAAAATCAAAAATTCCCTGCGGTATTGACATTTATTGCACCAAAAGGAAACGAGGTGCAAGGAGCTGTGCAATTTAAAATTAAAGCAGACGTAACTTTAGATGATAAATTCTTTATCAGAGCTGGTTATAGTGCTAATGCAAACATTGTATTAGAGAAAAAAGACAGTGTATTGTCAATAAGAGAAGCTTTATTACGCTTTGATAAAAAAACAGACAAACCTTACGTTGATGTAAAAACAGGAAATCAGGAATTTGAACGTAAAGATGTTAAATTAGGTATTTCTGATGGTGTTAATGTGGAAATTGTAGAAGGAGTTACAATAGAAGATGAAATAAAAATATGGAATAAAGCTTTTAGTGATAAAAAAGATAAAAAATAGAGCAAATCTATTTTTTTAAAAAACGAACTAAACGTAAATCAATATCACGATAATTTTTTTCGATAAAAATATGTGAATTTGGTATATTATATTTTAAGCCAATTTTTCATAAAACAACTATTTTAAAACTAATTATTCCTTTTCTTCCTTTTCGCAATTTATTTTTAATTCATACCAATTATCTATCGAATAATTGATTAGTTGTTTTGTCTGAAAATATTTATATTTTTTAATTATCTTTTTTCTTTATTCATAATAACAATGAAGTGTTTATCACGAAGTTTTAAACTGCCTAAATTAATTGAAAGACTATAACCAGATTCTCCTATAGACTTGGTTATGGCATCGACTTTATTGAAATCAATAAGATATGTCTTAATCTTATTCTCACAATTACTCTCAATCTTGTATTTTGGTTTAACCATAACCACTAAAGTAGGGCGGAAAGATAAACTTGTGAAAATAGTTTCATAAGTTCCACTTAAATTATAATGTTCAGATTTATTTTTTGTCAATTCAATTTTTTCTATTTGACAATTATTAATCATTAGAAAGAAGTCTATTTCAAAATTCGATGAACTTATCTTTTCCGATTGTTCATAGCAGTAATGTCTTGAAATATTTAAATCAAAACCAATATTAAAGTGCATTTTTTCAGTTACCTGCGCATTAGATATAACAGAAACCATAAAAAATACTATCATTAAATTATTTTTCATATTTTTTTTCAAATGTTGCCTAACGTGTGCGTATATGGCGTAGCTGGCGGCGTGTTTGGTTTTGAGTGTCGGCAA
>CAYOFS010000206.1:0-2977 GCA_964403095.1 uncultured Flavobacteriaceae bacterium
ACAGAATTGGTAAACATGTTAGATGTTGGCAATGTTACATCTTACACACATACGGCAGATTTTACTGAAAACACCACGTATTTTATTACTGTAATTCCGTATAATTCCGTTGGAAATGCTACAAATTGTACGGAGATAAGTTTTACAACGGAAGAAGAACTCTTTGTTGATGAAACAAAATATGGTATCTCGCCTGATGGAGATGGCATAAATGAATATTGGGAGATAGTTGGTATTGAAAATCACCCAGAGAATACAGTTTCTATATATAATAGATGGGGAGATTTAGTTTTTGAAGTAAAAGGATATAATAATAGCAGTAGAGTATTTAATGGTTTAGCAAATAGAATGTCTAAATTTGGAGCTAACGAGTTGCCAGAAGGAACTTATTTTTTTAATCTTAATATTTCAGGAATACATAATTTTAAAAAATTAAAAGGATATTTAATACTAAAGCGTTAATCAATAAATTTTAAGAAACGATTTATATTACAATTTTGTTTACAATTTAATTTTTTAGACTAAAAAGAGAAAATAGATGAATAGTAGGAGTTATAATTTTTTAATGGTATTTGTTACTGTGAGCTTTTTAATTAAAATAAATATTTACGGACAGCAAACACCTGTTTTTTCGGAATATAATTATAATACATTTATTATTAATTCGGCTTATGCAGGTTTTAATCCGTCAACAGAAATAACATTAAGTAGTGCTGGGTTTTTAAGTCAATTTGATGGCAACCCAAAGACTTCAAGTTTTTCCATAAGTTCTCGGTTGAAATCGGATAATTTAGGGCTTGGTTTTGGTGTTTTAAAAGATGAAATAGGTGTAAGCTCAAATACAAGTATTTATGGAGCGTTTTCGTATAAAATATTTTTCGACTCTAAAAGCAATAGACCACATTGGGAAGTATATACACCAAATGTAATTTCATTTGGAATTACTGCAGGAGTAAGATTTCTTAGGGATAACTTATTAGAATTAGGAATAGTTGATGATGAAAATTTTAACAGGAATATTAACGCCACTATTCCAACAGTAGGTTTAGGTTTTTTATGGAATGATAAACATTTTTATTTTGGGGCTTCAACACCAAATATTTTAGGAGATAAATTTGCTTCTGATGAGCAAATAAATATTGAAAATACTTATTATAGTTATTTTGGTTCTAGAATTTTTACTAATATATTCCAAGAAATCATGATAAAGCCTAGTGTTTTAGTCAAATATCAAAATGGCGTTCCTTTACAAATAGATATGAATACCGCTATAAGTTATAAACAAAAGTTTGAATTAGGCGTTGGTTATAGAACAACTTCGTCTATTAATTTTTTGGCAGGCGTTTATATAGCGGATAGTTTTAGAGTGATTTACAATTATAATCAAGCTATTAATAATTCTGTTTTAGGCAATACGCATGGTTTGATTTTGAATTATCGTTTTGGAAATGGATTTAAGTTAGAGAGACCTTAATTCCTCCTATATAACTCAGGTTTTAAAATAAAACATAGAAATAAGCATTCCTAAATTTAGATTTTATTTATACATTTACTACATGAATTTTGTGCAAGTACTTTTTGAATTACAATTAGAAAATGAACTTTTTTCTAATTATACGGATAGTGATTTTATCAAGCTTAAATTCAGCATAAAACAAAAAAACAATCCAAAAATTGAAGGAAATGAAATTACAACAATGTTGAAAAATATTAATAATCAGTATTTTATTTTCTTAAAACTGGACAACTATTTAGATCCAAGTGTGTATGACACTAATTTTTATATTGATGAAAATATTACTCATGAGAATATAACTATCAATAATGGTATATTTGTTTTAGATAATACTATAGGCGAGTTTGGAGGCTATAAAATTCCTGTAAACTATATAAAATAATTAACTAACCGAAGGTGGAATTATTTTTTCACCTTTGGTTTAAACTTTAAATAACATGAAAAAAATAATATTTGCGACTCTTCTTGTTTGTTTTACACTTTTATCTCAAAGTCAAAATAAAACAGGTGTCTCTGAAGTCAATAAAAACGATTTATTAAATTTATCTTTACCAAACAAAACAGTTATCGTTTATACTTTTTCTATAAAATGCGAACCATGTATTCTGCATCTTAAAAATGCAATTAATCTTTCTGAACAATATAAAATAGAGTTATATATTTTATTAGTAGAGAAAAATGGAAAATATAGTCAGCATGCAATAGATTATTTAAAACAAAGAAAAAAGGATATTAATATTATTACTATCAGTGATGATTATGGTAAAAAGACTAGAAAAAGTTATAAAAAAATTTTAACTCAAATTACACCTAAAAAATTTAAGAACATTAATGATTTCAGTAAATATATAGTAATTAAAAACGGTAAAATTATTATGGTCACTAACTATAAAGACAATGAAATTAGTGATGATTGGAGAGATGATACACCAATGATAGAAACTAAAATAACACCTTTACTTGATAAAAAATAACGGCTACCAACAAAAAATATACGTAATTGCGGATTTTGTGCTTAATTTAAAGTTTGTATCTTTGAATAAAGTTTAGTAATAAACCCAAGTTATAGCATTTAAAATCCGCAACTACACATATTCACACATTACCAACAAGCCCAGAACGAAAAATAAATCGTGCTAAAAAACAAAATCCAACCGCATATTTTACACATTTATTTTTTGCCAACGCTCAATTCCAACGCAAAAAAATAAAAGAGTAAAATTTTCATAAAGATGTAATTTAGTACACCTTTTAGATATAAAGATGTAATTTTGACACATACAAAAGTACATTATTAAAAGAAAATAAAATCAATAATTTTATTTTAAAATACTGATAATCAAATAAAAAGAGTAGTAAAAGAAACTATCGGAAAACAAAGTTACTTTCCAATACAGAAATTAGCAAAAATATTACCCAAAAGATCTTCGGTTGTAACCTCACCAGAAATCAACCCTAAAT
>CAYOFS010000207.1:0-2941 GCA_964403095.1 uncultured Flavobacteriaceae bacterium
AAAAAACGGCATAGAAAAAAACAAAAAATTCCACAGACCTAATAAAGTAACAGCAATTATCCCAACGTATAATGAAGAGGCTAATATTGAATCTGCCATTGAAAATGTTAGTTTTGCCGATGAGATATTAATAATAGATTCTTTTAGCACGGATAAAACAATAAGCTTAGCCGAAAAATATAATGTTAAAATTATTCAAAGAAAATTCGATAATTTTTCATCTCAAAAAAATCATGCTATTAGTGAAGCAACAAATAATTGGATTTTAATGTTAGATGCAGATGAACGTTTTTCTGAATCTGCAATTAAAGAGATTTTGAGTATATTAAACAGAAAAATATATGTAGATGCTTTCTGGATGTATAGACTCAATTATTTTAATAAGAAAATTATCAAATATAGTGGTTGGCAAAATGATAAAGTCATTAAATTGTTTAATAGAAAAAATGCGAAGTATAATGGTAAGCTTGTTCATGAAGAAATTGAATGTAAAGGCAAAACAGAATTTTTAAAAAAGAAGTTACTTCATTACACATATAGAAATAAATTTGATTATATTCATAAAATCACTTTATATGCAAATTTAAAAGCCCAAGAGCTGTTTGAGCAAGGAGTAAAACCAAATATATATCATTTTTATTTTAAACCAATGTATCGTTTTATTTATCACTATATAATAAAGTTAGGTTTTTTAGATGGTAAAAAAGGAAAAATGATTGCTTCAATAAATGCGTATGGTATAAAAAAAAGATATCAAGAATTGGAAAAATTATATGAAAAACCAACTAAATAAAGCGAAACAATTTCTTAAAGAAAAAAAGACAATCCTTTATCCAACCGATACTGTTTGGGGAATTGGTTGTGACGCTACAAGTAAAAAAGCCGTAAAGAGAATTTATAAAATCAAGCAACGCGAAGAAAGTAAAAGTTTAATAATTCTAGTAAACGGATTTGAAATGTTAGCGGATTATGTTGATTTTATTCCAGAAATAATAAAAACATATTTAGTAAACATAGAAAAACCAACAACGGTAATTTATAATAAGCCTAAAAATTTAGCTAAAAATATAATTGCACAAGACAATACAATAGCGATAAGAATTGTAAAAAAAGGCTTTGTATATGAGTTGCTTAAGGAGTTTGGTAAGCCGATAGTATCTACATCAGCAAATATTTCAGGTGAAAAAACACCATTATATTTTGATGATATTTCTAATAAAATTATTAATGATGTAGATTTTATTGTAAATCATAATCAAGAAAAAAAAGCTTCAAAATCATCTAAAATCATTAAATTTGCAAATAATAAAATAGAAGTTTTAAGAGATTGAAAACAAGCAATAATTATAAAAAAGCACTACAAAATTCAGTTTTTGAATATATTTCAAAAGCCGCAACACAATTACAAGTAGAAACTTACGTAATTGGAGGTTTTGTGCGTGACTATATTCTAGAAAGAGGTGATGCTAAAGATGTTGATGTTGTTTGCGTTGGTAACGGAATTGAATTAGCTAAAAAAGTAGCATCATTATTACCAAGTAAACCTAAAGTACAAGTATTTAAAACTTACGGAACAGCTATGTTGCGTTTTGAAGATATTGAGGTGGAGTTTGTTGGAGCAAGGAAAGAATCATACACTAGAAACAGCCGAAATCCAATAGTTGAAAGTGGCACATTGCAAGATGATCAAAACCGAAGAGATTTTACCATTAATGCAATGGCTATCAGCTTAAATAAAAATAATTATGGAGCGCTTTTAGATCCGTTTAACGGAATAGAAGACTTAGAAAATAAAATTATTCAAACACCATTAGATCCAGATATTACTTTTTCTGATGACCCTTTAAGAATGATGAGAGCAATTAGATTTGCAACGCAATTACAGTTTAAAATTGAAGATAAAACACTGTTATCTATCAAGAAAAACGCAAAGCGATTAGAAATAATAACAAGAGAACGAATTGTAACTGAATTTGATAAAATATTAATGAGTGATAAACCGTCAATTGGCTTAAAATTACTCTTTCAAACCGATTTATTACAGCAATTTTTACCTGAGTTAATTGCTTTACAAGGCGTGGAATATAAAAACGGACAAGGACATAAAGATAATTTTTACCACACATTAGAAGTAGTGGATAATATTTCTAAAATGACCGATAAATTATATTTACGATGGACTGCATTATTACATGATATTGGTAAAGCACCAACAAAACGTTTTGAAAATGGAATGGGGTGGACATTTCATGCGCATGAATTTATAGGTTCAAAAATGGTTTATAAAATTTTTAAACGATTAAAAATGCCATTGAACGAAAAAATGAAATACGTTCAAAAATTAGTTTTACTAAGTTCTAGACCAATTGTAATTGCTACTGAAGTTGGTGATTCTGCTGTACGAAGATTAGTCTTTGATGCAGGTGAAGATATTGACGATTTAATTACACATTGTGAAGCAGATATAACAACTAAAAATCCTGAAAAATTTAAAAAATATCACAATAATTTTAAAATTGTACGTCAGAAAATTAAAGAAGTCGAGGCACGTGATCATATTCGTAACTTTCAACCGCCAATTACTGGTGAAATAATTATGAAAACCTATAATTTAAAACCTTGTAAGGAAATAGGTACTATAAAAGAAGCTATAAAAGAAGCTATTTTAGACGGTGAAATAAAAAACGATTATGATGAGGCTTATGGGTTTATGCAAAAAAAAGCACTCGAATTAGGTCTAGAAAAATAACAAAGTAAACTTATAACCTGAGTTCGACCTAAACTTGCAAGCAAAGTTTTTAGTCTTTTTCTTAGGCAAGGCGTGGATTTGAAAGACTATTTTTAGTTTGAAAAGACACAACAAAGTATAAGGAAAAGGCTAAAAATCCTACGGAAAACCTTATAAATAGCAATCTTTGAACAATAAAAGCCTTGAATTAAT
>CAYOFS010000208.1:0-2908 GCA_964403095.1 uncultured Flavobacteriaceae bacterium
TAAAATAGCAAGAAGAATAAGTGTTTTCCAATATTCTTTTCCCTTATTTAATTTATGTAGTTAAGAATTATAAGTATCATGGCCTCTTAATTTTTTTAATAAGCGTATTATTAATAATTTTAAGACAATCTTTCTATTATTTTAAATTACCCAACGATTATTATTTTCTCTTTAGAGCGTTTAAAGAAACTTTTGTTTTAATGTTAATTACTTCTATAGCTATGCATTTTTTACAAAAATTAATAGGAGAAAAGCTACTACCAATAAAATATAACAAAATAAAGTGCAATGATACTTAAACAAAAATTTTGAGAATAGTTATAAAATTGTTAAATTGAAAATTACGCAATAGTTAAGATATTAAAAATATGATTTTATAAAAAAAATAATCCCGAATATGGGAGCAAAAGCTTTGGCTAGGAGCTAATTTAAAAAAATTATCGTTTATTAGCCATCTCTTTTAAATTTAAATAAATATGGCCATAAAATGGATACATTAATTACATTTTTTATTAAATATTTACTAGCTCCATTGTTAGTGATTGTTTTACTTATTGTTCTCAAACTCTCGAAAATCAAAAAGAAATTAAAGATGAAGAAGGTTATTCTCTTCATATTAATTTCATGTATAATTCTTGCCTTGCCATCGTTGCTTGGATTACTTAAATACGAATTTGTTTGGGGAGGTTTGTTAATCACAATTGTAACTTATTTAATACTAGGCGTTGCTTTGGTTTTTTATACAAATTCTAAGGTTTTTAAATCCTTTGGTCTTATTGAAAAAAATGGTCAAAAAACCTACTTTTTTATAGTTATAATCGCTATTTTAATCCTAACCTCATGGATATATTACCTAATATTTAACAGGTTAAGTAAATTACCTTATTCAATTTGGGTGATGACTTCAGTAATATGGTTTGTAATACCTATGTTTTTTGTAATTGCAAGAGATTTTTTCTTAAAAATATCACCACCTTTTTTTAAATCATGGCAAGTTGAACATGACATAAATAGCAATTTATATTGGGAAAAAATAGATACATTTACACTAATTCAGGTAACTGCTAAAGTAAAGAGGATGCCATCTGATAAAGATTATTCATCTTTTGCAGTAAAATTACCTACAGAGGTTATTTTAGGTAAATGGTTTGATAGATTTATTGAAGATCAAAATGTTAGATTCCCTCAAGAGATTATTAACACTAAAGATGAAGAAGGTAATGATATGGGGTGGATTTTCTATACCAGTAGATGGTTTAGCTTTCCGTTATTTATTCGTGTATTAGATGCTGAAAAAACAGGTACAGAAAATAACATTAACGACAAACAAATTATCTTTGTTAGACGCATAAAAATAAAAGAGGATGAAAACTAATAAATTACAGAATTTACCTATTAATTGGAAAGACGGAGTAAAACTCTCTGAAAAACACTTTTTTGCACATTATTATAATGTAATAGAAACAATTAAAAACTACAATTCAAGTAGTCAAAAGAACTTTGATTTTGGTGTTTTAGAGCCTATTGATGAGAATATAGACGCTTTAGATCTCGAACTTTCTTCTGATACTGGTATTGCAATGACAGTTACTCTTAGGTCTTGTAATGTAATAACTAAAAATGGATATAAAATTGTGTTTTATAAGGGGCTTTATGGAGATGATTATACACCTAAAAAGATAATAAATTTTAAAGAAGCAGAGGATAGTGCTGTTCACAAATATTATGTAACTGTTATCATAAGCCCTTTTGAATTATTACCTGTAGGACACCCTGACCCGGAGGTTATACCCTTACATCACCCATACGCTTTACCCAAAATATCTTTAGATGTTGTACCATATAATCAAATAAACACCCATTTTATTGAAGGAAATTTTATAGTTGTTGGAGAAATTCAATCAGAAAACGGAGTCTTTTCTTTGAATAAATCATATATACCTCCAGTAAAAAAACTAGCCTACAATGATAAATTAGCAAAATTCAGACTAAACCTTGTTCAGGTTTTAATAAGGATGAGGAAAAGTGCTATTTTAATTATTAAGAAAAACAGAAGTAACAAAAGGACTAATCGTTTGGCAGAAAACACATTTACACTTTGTAATGACTTTAATCAGTTTTATGGACAAAGTATCTATTTTTTTAAAGAGGTAGTGTCAGAAGAATCTCCAATTTTATTAGCAAAACAAATCTCTATCTTAGCCAATCAGATTTCAACTTCTCTAAATATAATGGATGAGAAGGAAAGAGAAGAATTACTACAATATTATTTTGAATGGACAGATATAAAACCATCTAGTTTTAATAATAAAATTGAAGCTGTACTCGATAATCATTATAATCATATGAATATTGCAGCTACAGTTGATGTGTTAGGTGAATTTATTTCTATTATAGACAGGTTATTTAACAAAATGAGTGCCTTAGAATATATTGGGCAACGAAAAGATAACATTGTAATTAGTGAAGATTCAGTTATAAAAAAAGGGAAATCAGGAAAATCTTCTTGGTCTATTTTTGATTAAATAATAAGCCTATTAAACATAGAAAACAATATTTGATTTGGTATTTATACTTTAAAAACAGAACATAAGTTTTATTAGCCATAAACTTACCAATAATGAAAATTCTATCGCTAATAAGTTGCTCCTCAGCATAAGTTATGTCCTTTTCGGAATAACGCGAGAAATAAAAAAAAGTATTGGGAAATCACCAACCATTTTTGATACCATTACCTAAAACATAACTTTTCAAAGTCAAAAAACAAGAAATTAAAATTTATATTGGATTTAGAAATTTTTAACACTTTTATATGAAGTGTCCCCATTTCTTAGGACAGTTTTTAGTTTAAATTAAGTTCTGATTAATATTCATTTAAGCTGCATTTTGTTGTTTACTTAAATACCTT
>CAYOFS010000209.1:0-2907 GCA_964403095.1 uncultured Flavobacteriaceae bacterium
GCATATTTTTCTTGTGGTGTATAAGCGAATTTTTTAACAATTTTCTCATTTACATAAATATCAAAATCAATTTTATAGTTTTGTAATTCTTCTCTAAAGAAAGGTAGAATTTTTTGTTTTGAATTTTCCAAATCCACTTTCATTAGTTTGTTTGGTAATTCAATTTTTAGTAAATTTTGTTGTGCAATAGGATTGCAACTACTCATTAATGAGGCAAGAAGTTTCTCTCCTTTTTCTTGAAAATTAGTAATGGAGGTTTTCCATAATTCTTGTAATTGAGCATTTGTAAAAGGATTGCTAGGTAGATTGTTTGAATCAACATGAACTTTGGCTTTCTTTTTAGTAGAGATGTTTTCAGTTGTTAAACTTTTTATAGAAAGAGCCGAATGTCGTCTTATCTTTGAAATTTGTGGTTTAGTAATTGAATTACTAACAGTTTCTAAAACTTCGGTATTCGATCTTATTTCTTGTTTTTTTTCTTTTGGCTCTTCTGTAGCATCAATTGTCTCTTCAATTAACTTAACTTTAAAATGACTTGCGGGAATTATGTAGTTACGGGACTTTTTTTTTTGTCTGCCGATGAATCTGCATGAAAAGTAATAGAGGCAATTTGCATCAAGCAAAGCTCAACGAGTAATCGTTGGTTTTTACTGGTTTTGTATTGTAGATCGCATGTATTTGCTTTATCAATTCCGTCAATTAAAAAGCGAATATCTGTCTTTATAGCTTGTTCTAAATATTGCTTTTTAGTTTTATCACCAACTTCAAGCAATTCAGCTGTAGCTTTATCTTTAGCCACTAATAAATCTCTAAAATGTGAAGCTAAACCAACAATAAAATGATGCCCATCAAAACCCTTTGCTAAAATATCATTATAATTTAATAGTACTTGTGGAATATCATTGTTAAGAATTAAATTTGTCATTTTAAAATATGCATCATAATCTAAAACATTCAAATTTTCGGTTACCGCTTCTCGGGTTAAATTATCGCCACAAAAACTTACAACTCTGTCAAAAATAGACAAAGCATCACGTAAAGCACCATCTGCTTTTTGAGCAATGATATGCAAAGCATCATCTTCGGCAGTAATACCTTCTTCTTTTGCTATTTTGTGCAAATAATTTTTAATATCTAAAACACCAATTCGTTTAAAATCAAAAATTTGACAACGAGATAATATAGTTGGTATTATTTTATGCTTTTCGGTAGTTGCTAAAATGAAAATAGCATGTGCTGGCGGTTCTTCTAAAGTTTTTAAAAAAGCATTAAAAGCTGAGGCTGATAACATGTGAACCTCATCAATGATATAGACTTTATACTTGCCAATTTGTGGTGGAATTCTAACCTGTTCCGTTAATAATCTAATATCATCAACTGAGTTGTTTGAAGCAGCGTCTAACTCAAAAATATTATAAGCAAAGTCTTCATCTTCGCTTATTTCGCCCATACTTTCCTCGTTAATACGCTTAGCTAAAATTCTAGCACAAGTGGTTTTTCCAACGCCTCGTGGACCAGTAAATAATAAGGCTTGTGCTAAATGATTTGTTTTTATAGCATTCTCTAAAGTGTTGGTTATGGCTTGTTGCCCAACCACATCAGCAAATTGCTGAGGTCTATACTTTCGTGCTGATACTATAAATTGTTCCATTTGTTTTTTCTACTTGTCGTTTCTGCAAAGGTAGAAATCGGTTGTTTCCAATTTTCTTACTTATTTACGTCATTCCGAACGTAGTGAAGGAATCCTTTACTTGTTGAGTACAAATCTAAAGTTTTTCCTTTTTTAATTTAGGAATTAATTTTATTTGTTATTAACAATTTTGCTAAAAGAAAATTGTATTTTTGATTTTAGTGAAAAATAATTGTTAGTTTTATGAGCATACAAAAATACATTGAAGTAATAAGTAAAAGAAGGCAATCTGAAATAGCAAGAGAACATACTTATAGAGGCGACTTGGAAACGCTAATTAGAGAATTAGTACAAGGAGTTGAAATAACAAACGAACCTGCAAACGTTACTGATTGTGGAAATCCTGATTATGTAATTACAAAAGGAAAAATACCAATTGGTTACATTGAAGCAAAAGATATTGGGAAAGACTTAAACAGCAAATCTTACAAGGAACAGTTTGGAAGATATAAAAAAGCACTCGATAATTTAATAATTACAGATTATATTTGGTTTCAATTTTTTCAAAACGGAGAATTAGTTCACGAAATACGAATTGGCGAAATTGAAAATAACATTGTTAAACCACTTCCCGAAAACTACTCAAAATTTGAGAACTTAATAAAAGACTTTTGTACGCATATCGGACAAACCATCAAATCGTCAAAGAAACTGGCGGAAATGATGGCAGGAAAAGCAAGGTTACTACAAGATATTTTAGAACGTGCCATAACATCTGATGAAGAAACACAAGAAAACACTTCTTTAAAAGGGCAATACGATACTTTTAAGCAAATATTAATTCACGATTTAAAACCTAAAGGTTTTGCCGATATTTATGCACAAACATTGGCTTACGGAATGTTTGCCGCACGATTACACGATACAACTTTAGATGATTTTAGTAGACAAGAAGCAGCCGAATTAATACCAAAGTCTAATCCGTTTTTGCGTAAACTTTTTGGCTATGTTGCTGGACCAGATATTGACGAAAGAATTGTAAGCGTAGTTGATAACCTTGCAGAAGTTTTTAGAGCAACAAATGTTGATGCTTTATTGCACAATTTTGGAAAAAGTACCCAAACCAACGACCCAATAATTCATTTTTATGAAACTTTTTTGGCGGAATACGACCCAAAACTACGAAAAGCAAGAGGAGTTTGGTACACACCAGAACCAGTTGTTAATTTTATAGTTCGTGCAGTTGATGAAATTCTAAAAACTGAATTTGATTTACC
>CAYOFS010000210.1:0-2834 GCA_964403095.1 uncultured Flavobacteriaceae bacterium
AACCCTCAAATAGATGCTACTGGGTTAACAGTAGGTGACACTTATTTTGTAAGAGTATTTAATTATTATTCTACAGTTACAAGTACACCAGCATTTAGTATTGCTGTTTGGTCTCCAGATGTTTCTACGGTATCTACTAATGATTTACAATCAGTTGGGTTTAATTATTATCCAAACCCAGTTAATGATACTTTAACTATGACAGCTAATGAAAATATTACTTCGGTTGCTATATTCAATATGTTAGGTCAAGAAGTTAAAAATGAGCAATTATCTACTTTAGAAGCTCAAATAGATATGTCAAACTTAGCTAATGGTACTTACTTTGTAAAAGCACAAGTAGGTCAAAGCATTGGTACGTTTAAAATAGTTAAAAAATAATTTTAACTAAATAAATACTTTAAAAGGCGCTGAGAAATCAGTGCCTTTTTTTATATAATATTTTGATTCTAATTCATAATTGTGTTATTTTATTTACTATAAAGAGTATGGGGTCTTACACCAATTCAACATCAAAATATGCTATAAATTATTTGTATTTTCACTTTTAATGCACTTCAAATTTATTTAGCGCATATTGAAATAGAATAGCCATTACAGCTAATAAAACAAAAATTGATTTGTTGCCTTATCAAAAGATATGTTTTCTGATGTAAATAAATTTTGTAGCTCATTATTTTTAATAAGCTCATCTTTATTTCCCGCAACAAAAGCATCATCGGTCATTAACCATAAATCATCGGCTGTTTGAATAGCTAATTGCAACTCATGAGAAGAAATAATAATTGTTTTTTGTTTAATAGATGATAATTCTTTTAATAATTTAAAAATAGCGATTTTATTTACAATATCTAAATGTGCTGTTGGTTCATCTAGTAAAATAATACTAGTATCTTGAGCCAAAGCTCTTGCAATCATTACTTTTTGATATTGACCATCGCTTAATTCATCTATTTTTTTATGTTTTAGATTATTAATTTTAACGAGATCAACAACATCATCAATAATTTTTTTATCAGCACTACTCAATGTACCAATCCAATTGGTATAAACTTGTCTTCCAAGTGCAATTATTTCGTGAACAGTTAAATTACTTGGCGGAATTTTTTCGGTCAAAACTACACTAATCATTTTAGACAAATCAACTGAACCATACTTGGAAATATCTTTATCATTAATAAAAATAGTTCCTTTTAAAATTTCTTGAACATTTGCAATAGTTCTTAATAAAGTAGATTTTCCAATACCATTTCCACCTAATAAAGCTATTAATTTCGGTTTATTTATAGCTGTATTAATGCTTTTAGCAACAATTAAATTTTGTTTTTTAGCAACATAACCAATACTTAGATTTTCTATTTTTAGTATTTCTTTCATCTATAAAACTACTTTAGTTTTTCTAACCAATAACCAGATTACAATTGGCGCTCCAAAAAGAGATGTTATTGCATTTATTGGTAAAGTAAATTCACTATTTGGCAACTGCGCAACAGTGTCGCTAAACAACATTACAATTGCACCAATTATTGCTGTTGCTGGTACTGAAATTTTATGATTAGCGCTATTAAATATTATTTTTGCTAAATGTGGAACTGCCAAACCAATAAAAGCAATTGGTCCAGAAAAAGCAGTTATTACGCCTGTTAATATTGCCGTAATTAACAAAGTGATGTTTCTTACTCTCTTTATATTAACACCTAAACTTTTTGCGTAATTTTCACCTAGTAATAAAGCGTTTAATGGTTTAATAATAAAAATAACGCTTAGCATTCCAATACTATAAACAATAAAAAATAAGCTCAATTCATTCCAACTTAAATTACCCAAACTACCAAAACTCCAAAACATAAATTGTTGCAATTCTTCGGCGGAACTAAAATAAGCCAATACACTAATTAGCGCACTAGTTAAACTACCAAACATCAAACCTATAATTAAAATAGACATGGTATTTTTAACTTTTTGCGCCACAATAATTACGGCTAATAATACTAAAAATGCGCCCAAACTTGATGCAATTGCTACTCCAAAACTTGAAAAAGCAAAGGCTGATAATCCAAAAAAAGAACTTCCTAAAACTAATATTGCTACGCCTAAACTTGCGCCAGAACTAATTCCTAAAACAAAAGGTCCTGCTAACGGATTTCTAAATAATGTTTGCATTAACAAACCAGAAACAGACAAACCGCTTCCAACCATAATAGCTGTTAAGGCTTTTGGTATTCTGTAATTCTGAATAATATATACCCAAGATTTTTTTTCGTCTTCATCACCAATTATACTTAAAAGCACTTCCTTAAAAGGAATTGAAACAGAACCTAAACTAATATTAATAATTATAAATAACAGTAAAACTATTATTATAATTATAAAATGAAATGTATATTTTGTTTGATTCAACGTGTTTTTGTTTGTTTACAAAGGTAATTATTAAATTGTGAATGTTGAATGTTGAATTATGAATTTTTAATGTTGAGTTTCTAATATTGAGTACTATTAAACAGACGGACAATTAAAGCTATTTGACTTTTGGCTAATTCATTTATTATCAGTCAATCTTGTGTCTAATATCGCCATATTAATACCACTAAAAATTGATTCACTAACTCAAACATATACTTTACTCACTCAAATAATATAGCTTCTCATTTTTGGTGGTATTGAATAAAATACAACTACTTTTGAAGTCGTAATCAAACCTAAATACATGAAAAAATCAATTTTTATTATTACCTTAAATCCGCAAGTGTTTCCTGCTAACAAAGCCAAACTGCACGCTATTGTTGGGAATGCTCGGTTTTCGATACTCACCATAACTAATGCTATGTTTGTGT
>CAYOFS010000211.1:0-1363 GCA_964403095.1 uncultured Flavobacteriaceae bacterium
ATTCCTTTTTCTAATAAATCGGTTGCGTTAAAATGCGCATTTTCAGGAATAAAATTAACCATTTCTTTTTTAAAGATGTAAATTCCTGCATTAGAATAATAGGTGTAAGTTGGTTTTTCTTTTAAACCTGTAACTTCATTCCCGTTAGATTCTACCACTCCATAAGGTATTTGCACACTATAATCGGTAGTTGCTATGATCATATCGGCATTGTTAGAAATCAATTCGTTAAACATTGCTTCCAGATTGATATTCGTCAATAAATCGGAATTCATTACCAATACATAATCGTTATGAAATTGTTTTATTTGTTTAACAGCTCCTATAGTTCCTAAAGGTTCATTTTCTGTAACATAAGAAATATGCATTTCTTTTTCTGAACCGTCTTTATAATAATCTTCTATGATATTTGCCAAATATTTTACCGATAAAGTCAAATGAGAAACGCCATAAGACTTTAGTAAATCTACATTGTATTCCATTATAGGTTTTCCACCAATTTCGAGCATTGGTTTGGGTGTGTTTTCTGTTAAAGGCATTAAGCGAGAACCAACTCCGCCTGCCATAATTACGGCATCTATTGGTAAAATAGTTTTTACTTTGTTGAAATTTATTATTCTTGATAGAGTTCCATTTTTATCTAAAACTGGAACAATTTCAAGTTTTTTTTCTTTTATAAAATCTAATTTTTCTTTTTCGTATTTTCCTTTGGTTAAAAAGGTAAAAGTAGTATTCATAAATTCAGAAAGTGAATTATCATTTCCCAGCCCATTTATTAAGCCTCTACGAATATCACCATCTGTAATTGTACCTACAATTTTATTGTTTTCTTCTACAAAAAGCGTTTGCATTTCTACATTAGTATCTAATTTAACTAATGCTTCTTTTAGAGTGGCGTTTATGTTTAAAATGATATTAGGTATCATAAAGTTTTTAGTATTTCTATTATTTGTGAAGCTGTTGTTCCGTTTCCATAAATATTTTCTTTTGCTGGAATAGCTTTTTTTTCAATTTCTTCAACAACTTCCAAAATGTGTTTCTTTGTAATTGGTGTAGTTATTATATTATTTGTTTCAATTCTACCTTTTTGTCTATCTCCCAAATTCACTACAAATTTAGGAAAAAAGGCTGCTTCTACAAAGCCACTTGACGTATTTCCTAAGAGAAATGAACATTGTTTCATACACGATAAATAGCCTAACATTCCAAAAGATTCTATTACTTTTATTTCAGGGTTTAATATTTTGTATTTTATTATTTCATCTCTAATCATTTGCCCCATAGTATCGGTATTGGGCATTGTGATTATAATTTGATATTTTTCTTTTAAGACATCAAAACTGTTCAATAATTCTTTGATGTA
>CAYOFS010000211.1:1463-2805 GCA_964403095.1 uncultured Flavobacteriaceae bacterium
GGAATGTCTGTATGCATTGTCAATGGCTCCAAGTGTAGTTTCTCCTGCGTGAATATGTGCAAAATTTATGTTAAAAGGTGTTCCAGAACTAACTGCTGCAAACATTTCGTATCTATCGCCCAAACAAATTACTAAATCAAATTTATTATTGCTCCAAAATTTTGAAAATGTAATGATTGTCTCTCCTACGCTTTTAGAAATATCTTTAGCAGAATCTGAATTTGGAATGGTTTCTAATGTATGAATTTTAGTAAACTTATATTTTTTTATTTCAGAAAAAGTATAACCGTGTTTTTTAGATAAGTGTGTTCCAAAAGCAATAATTTCTAATTCGAAAAATGAATCTTTTTGCATTGCTTTTAATAAAGGTAAATAAATACCAAAATCGGCTCTTGAACTTGTTAAAACACCTATTTTCATATCAATTCATCTGCTTTATAATCCTTACTAGCAACTGTTCCCAATACTTCATGCCATTTCATTGCTGAAATTCCTGTCCCTGGTCTTTTTACACTTATGTTGCTCTCTGTAAAAGTACTTCCTTTTTTAATATCTACGCTTGCAACAATACTTTTTCTTGCAATTGCAATGTTTTTTTGTTCGCTTTTACTAGGTGTTTTTATTCCGTTCCCCAGTGCTTTTTCAATGTTTCTAATGGCTGTAACCATTGCTTTTAGTTCATTTGGTTCTAATGAAGCTATATGATCTGGACCTTCCATTGTTCTGTCTAAAGTAAAATGCTTTTCTATCACTTTTGCACCTAATGCTACAGCTGCTATTGGTATTTCTATACCCAATGTATGGTCAGAATAGCCAATTTCTACCTCTAATTCTTTTGCAATGCTCAACATTGCGGTTAAGTTTACGTCTGCCATTGGTGTTGGATATTCGGTATTGCAATGTAATATAGTGATATCGTCTTTTTTAATCCCGTTTTTTATTAATACATTAAATGCATCTTTTACTTCTTGCATTGTTGCCATTCCTGTACTCATTACTATGGAAAGACCCAATTTTGCTACTTTTTCAAGATAAGGCAAATTGGTTATTTCTCCAGATGGGATTTTGTAAAAATCGAGTTTATCTTTTAAGAATTCAATACTTTCAAAATCGAAAGCGGTAGAAAGAAATTTAATATTTTTTGTTTGGCAATAATCAATTAAAATACTGTGGTTTTCGTAAGTTAATTCCAATTTTTTAAGCATCTCGAACTGTGAGTCGTTATTTCCTGTGTTTTCTACTTGATAAGCGGCTTTTTTAGCTTTTTTTTGTACTAAATTTTCTGCTTTAAAGGTTTGAAATTTCACATAATCGGCACCTGCATTGGCTGCTGCATCAATTA
>CAYOFS010000212.1:0-2801 GCA_964403095.1 uncultured Flavobacteriaceae bacterium
GAACCTTTGCGAATGATATTTAAAGATGAAGTTAGGCGAGTAGGAAAATCCTTAGGTATTGATAGTGTTCTTTTAGGAAGACACCCTTTTCCAGGTCCAGGATTAGCTATAAGGATACTTGGAGATGTTACAGAAGAAAAAGTGAAAATGCTACAAGAAGTAGATGCTATTTTTATTAACGGATTAAGACAATGGAATTTATACGATGAGGTTTGGCAAGCAGGAGTAATGTTGTTGCCAGTTAATTCTGTTGGAGTAATGGGTGATGAGCGTACTTATGAAAAAGTAGTTGCGTTAAGAGCGGTTTCATCAACCGATGGTATGACGGCAGATTGGGTAAACTTACCTTATGAATTTCTACAAGAAATATCAAATAAAATAATTAATAATGTTAAAGGTGTAAATAGAGTAGTGTATGATATAAGCTCTAAACCGCCTGCAACAATTGAATGGGAATAAACAATAAAAAGAACAAATGAAAAAAATAGTTTTAATAGTAATCCTTTTTATAGGGTTTTCAGTGTTTTCACAAAAAAGTAACTTTAAAACATACCGTGTTTCCGCAAGTGAAACAATTTCGAGTATTGCAAGAAAAATTGGTGTAACGCCATACGATTTAATAAAGTTAAACCCTGATGCTGTAAACGGAATCAATGTTGATGAGGTGCTTATTATCCCTAATAATAGAGTGACTATAGATAGAAGTCAGCAAAAAACTCTTAAAGAAGGAGTTGTTATTCCTCGTAAAGTAAAAGATTCAGTAGTAGTAGGCGACTTTATTTATCATACAGTAAGATCATTAGAAACGATATATTCGTTATCTAATAAATACGGAGTTTCTAAACGAAAAATAAGAAAGCTAAATAAACTGAATAGAAAAGGGGATATTTCTGTTGGGCAAGTACTTAAATTCCCTGCAAATTCAAAAAATTCTTGTGCTAAAAAAGAAAAAAAAGCGGTTGAAAGTATTGAAACTGTTAGTACAGGAAAAAAAGAACCATCAAATAAATATTTATTATATTTAGTAAAACCAAAAGATACATACTATACATTATCAAGAGTATATCATGTAAGTGAGGAAGAATTGAAAAGAATAAACCCTATATTAAAAGATGGTTTAAAGTCAGGTTTTGAAATTAAAATACCAGCACCAAAAGACAACGTAACTGTTGTGAATAATGAAATTATAATTCCGAATATAGAAACGAATGTAACTGTGCCTTCCAATTTAATTATTTCAGATACAATAACTCAAATTAACAATCCAATATATAAAACACATATCGTTCAGCAAAAAGAAGGTTTTTTTAGATTGAAACAACTTTACGGTTTTACACAAGAAGAATTTGTAATGCTAAACCCTGAATTAAAAGATGGTTTAAAATTAGGAATGGAAATTAAAATACCAATAAAAGTAGAAGAGGCTTTAATGCTTGAAGGCGATTTATACGGGAAAACACTCAATTTAGTATTAATGCTACCATTTAAAGCAGATTCTAATATTTCATTTGACAAAAACTCAACAAATGCAAGACGTTTAAACGGAGTAACAGATTTTTATTTGGGTTCTTTAATGGCATTAGATTCAATCAAGAAAAAAGGTTTATCAGTCAATGTAAAAGTCTTCGATACTAAAAATAGTGATTTTGTTGTAAATAAAATATTAAACACTTATAATTTTGAAGAAACAGATGTCGTTATTGCTCCAATTAAATTTGATCAATTTACTACAGTTTCTGCAAAATTGGAAAAAATGAATATACCAGTTATTTCCCCAGTTTCAACTAGAGACTGTAGTGTTTTAGGGCTTAAAAACAGTGTGCAGAATATGCCTACGAAAGAAATTGCTAAAAATAAAATGCTGGATTATATTCTTGCAAACATAAGCAATCAAAATATTGTTATTATTACAGATGAAGATGTAGTTGGAGTGTCAAAAAGCACATATAATATTAATTTAATCAAGTCAAAACTAATGGACCATGATTCAATTAATAGTATTAAGGTAATGAGAATGAAAGACGGCTATATTAAACGTGAATTATTTGAAGAAAGCATTGTTGAAACTAAAGATAATTGGGTTATATTAGCATCTGATGATAAGAAAACAGCATCGATAGCTATAGATAATTTGGGAGTATTTCCATCATCTTATAATATAAAATTATATGCTTTGTCAAAATTTAAAGACTTGAGTAGTAAAAACACATACTTAAATAAATTACATTTTCAATATCCAGAATCTACATTTATTGATGAGAGAAATAATAAAATAATTAATTTTGATAATTCTTACACTATTAAATATGGTGGTAGCCCTACATATTTATCTTATAAAGGTTTTGATACTACTTATGATGCCTTAGTAAGATTAGGTATCTTTGAAAATATCGAAAATTCTTTTAAGGCAGGGAAATCATACAGATTAATTAGTCAATTTGATTATAAGCAAAATATTTCCCAATCATTTTTTAATTCAGGCGTTTTTTTAGTAAAATATAATAATTATTCACTTGAGTTGGTTCGTTAATTTTAATAAATTACTATGTTTTAGTTAATTAATAGTTGAAATTCTAGGTTTTTACTATGTTTTTTTTATATATTGCGAACTTAATAATTTATAAACAACAATTTATAAACAACAATTTAAAACAACAATTATGAAGAAAATTACTTTAGCAGTATTATTTTTATTGACAATGATGTTTGGGTATTCGCAAGACACTCTTACAATTGAGTTATTAACGGATGGGTATGCATATGAAACGCAATGGGGTGTTTTTGATTCTTCTGGCACACTA
>CAYOFS010000213.1:0-2792 GCA_964403095.1 uncultured Flavobacteriaceae bacterium
TTTATGCTTGGACAATTGATTTTTACCACTTACAAAAAGGAGATAAATTTAAAGTTATTTACGAAGAACGTTTTATTGATGACACTATACCTGTTGGTATTGGAAAAATAAAAGCTTCCTATTTTGAGCATAATAAAAAACCATTTTATGCCTTTAGGTTTGCAGCTGATTCAATTACTCAAATACCTGAATATTTTGATGAGGAAACTAATAATTTAAGACGAACCTTTTTGAAAGCACCTCTAAAATTTAGCAGTCGAATCTCTTCAAGATACAACTTAAAAAGAAGAATAAAACACTACGGTTATAGAATAAAAGCACATAGAGGAACCGATTTTCCTGGGAGAATTGGAACACCAATTATTGCTACCGCAAACGGAACCGTAATCAAATCAACCTACAATAGAGGGAACGGAAATTATGTAAAAATTAAACACAACGGAACCTATTCAACACAATACCTACACATGAAAAAACGCAAAGTAAAAGTAGGTGATTTTGTAAAACAAGGCGAAGTAATTGGCTGGATTGGTATGACAGGAAGTACTGCCGGACCACATGTTTGCTATCGTTTTTGGAAAAACGGAAGGCAAGTAGATCCGTTTAGGCAAAAATTACCAGCAGCAGACCCAATGAAAGCAGCAATTAAACCTGTTTTTTTAGAATTTATTGCGCCAATTAAAAAAGAATTAGATGCTATTTATTTTAAAGAGGATACAAATTTAGAAGATATTCCAAATCTTGACACATTGAATATTGCTTTAACACAATAAAAATAACACAATGTCTTTAAAAAAAATCAATCCAACCAAAACAAAAGCTTGGGGAAATTTACAGCAGCATTTTAACACAATGCAAAAGTTTAATCTAAAGCAAGCATTACAAAATGAAAACAGACAAAAAGAATTAACTTTTAAATCGGGTAATTTTTTAATCGATTTTTCAAAAAATTTAATTACTCAAGAAACTATTGATTTATTAGTAAATTTAGCTAATGAAACAGAACTTACAGATGCAATAAACAAACAGTTTTCTGGCAAAGAAATTAATGAAACTGAAAAAAGAGCCGTTTTACATACTGCATTACGTGACTTATCTAAAAAGCCGATTTTTGTTAATAATAAAGATGTAAAGCCTGTAATTAAAAACAGTTTACTCAAGATAGAACAATTTAGTAACGATATAATTTCAAGTAAATTAAAAGGCTATACTGGTAAAGCTTTTACCGATATAGTTAATATTGGTATTGGTGGTTCAGATTTAGGACCAAAAATGATTGTGGAAGCCTTACAGTATTATAAAAATCATTTAACAACGCATTTTGTATCTAATATTGATGGTGATCATGTACAAGAAATTTTAAAAAAATTAAATCCTGAAACAACATTGTTTGTAATTGTTTCAAAAACATTCACTACACAAGAAACTTTAACCAACGCAACAACAATCCAAAAATGGTTTTTACAAAAAGCAACTAAAGCCGATATTAAACATAATTTTGTTGCCGTTTCAACCAATTTAGAAAAAGTAAAATCCTTCGGAATTGACCCAAACAATATTTTTACTATGTGGAATTGGGTTGGCGGTAGATTTTCTCTTTGGAGCGCCGTAGGTTTATCCGTAGCCCTAAGTATTGGTTACAGTAAATTTAAGGAATTATTAAAAGGTGCAAATCAAATGGATACGCATTTTAAAGAAACCGATTTCGATAAAAACATTCCAGTTTTAGCCGCTTTAGTGAGTATTTGGTACAATAATTTCTACCAAACACAATCAGAAGCCATCTTACCATACAGTCAATATTTAGAAAGATTACCTTCTTTTTTACAACAGTTATCTATGGAAAGTAATGGAAAAAGCATCGATCGAAACGGTGAAAAAGTGACGTATCAAACAGGAAATATTATTTGGGGAAATGTAGGAACTAACATGCAACATGCTTTTATGCAGTTAATTCATCAAGGTACAAAATTAATTCCAGTTGATTTTATAGGCTTTCATAATTCCCTTTACGGAAATAAAGACCATCATAAAAAATTAATGGCAAATTTTTATGCGCAAACCGATGCTTTAGCCTTTGGAAAAACAAAAGAAGCTGTACATTTAGATTTAAAAACCAAAGGACAAACGGACTTAATAGAACAATTACTTCCTTTTAAAGTATTTGAAGGCAACAAACCATCAACAAGTATACTATTTAACCAACTAAATCCTGAAAATTTAGGAATGCTCATCGCTTTTTATGAGCAAAAAACATTCGTTCAAGGCATAATTTGGAATATTTACGGTTTTGACCAATTTGGAGTAGAGTTAGGTAAAGAATTATCCAATAAGTTATTAACAAAATAAAAAACAATTAAACCGTTGTTATATAGCCTAAAGATTTATTTGCATCTCAACATTATTTTAAAATGTTAAAAAAATTAACAATTAGGTTACATTTAATCTATAAATCTGTAGTATTTTTGTACCATATTAATTTAAACTAACCTAATATTAATTAAAAGATGAAAAAAATTTCAAATTTATGGTTTGTAGTACTGTTTTTATTTACTACAACAATTTTTGCACAAGTATCGGGTACGGTTTCCGATGAAATGGGACCTTTATCTGATGTAAACGTTAAAGTAAAAGGTACTAGTCAAGGTACAACAACCGACTTTGACGGTAAATTTAACATAGCAAATGCTAAAACAGGTGTTTTAGAATTTTCTTATGTAGGGTATGCAACAAAAGAAGTTGCTTTTAAAACTGGAGATAAAGTAACTGCAACTTTACAAGGTGATGGAGAA
>CAYOFS010000214.1:0-1573 GCA_964403095.1 uncultured Flavobacteriaceae bacterium
TCAAAAACTAATAAATATGACAGACTTATTTTTACCAAAAGATCTTTTATTACATAAACTTTTTGTCTAATCCCCATAAAAAATATGTGATCCATTTTTTGTTATTAAAAGCAGTGCAACAACCACACTGAAAAAACTACCTATAACAAAAAAATAACTTATTTTTGCTTAAAATTCGCTAAATGCCCTACTTAAATTTAATAGATCGAAAAGAAAAACTTTTTACGCAAGATATAGAGTCTAATGCTCAAGAATTATTAGAAAAAGTATCTTCTTCGAAATTTTTAGTACTTGGTGGTGCAGGAACTATTGGTCAGGCAGTTACCAAAGAGATATTTAAAAGAAATCCGAAAAAACTTCACGTAGTTGATATTTCTGAAAACAATTTAGTAGAATTGGTTCGAGATTTAAGAAGCTCGGTTGGTTATATTGATGGAGATTTTAAAACTTTTGTTTTAGATATTGCTTCTATAGAATATGATGCGTTTATAAAATCTGATGGACAATATGATTATGTATTGAATTTATCAGCATTAAAACATGTTAGAAGCGAAAAAGATCCGTTTACTTTAATGCGAATGATTGAAGTAAATATTTTAAACACCATTAAAACCATTAATCAATCTATTGAAAATGGTACAAAAAAATATTTTTGTGTTTCTACCGATAAAGCTGCAAATCCTGTAAATATGATGGGCGGTTCTAAACGAATTATGGAAATGTTTTTAATGAAAAAAAGTAAAAACATTACCATTTCTACTGCACGGTTTGCTAATGTTGCTTTTTCAGATGGATCGCTTTTACACGGTTTTGACCAAAGAATAAAAAAACAACAACCTATTGCCGCACCAAGTGATGTGAAAAGATATTTTGTTGTGCCAGAAGAATCTGGAGAATTGTGCTTAATGTCTACCATTTTTGGAGAAAATAGAGATATTTATTTTCCTAAATTAGATCATAGTTTACATTTAATTACGTTTTCGGAAATTGCAGAAAAATATTTAAGAGAAAGAGGTTATGAACCCTATTTATGTGAATCAGAGCAAGAAGCCAGAGATAAAATACACGAGTTAGCCAAAGAAAAAAAATGGCCTTGTTTGTTTTCTAAGAGTAATACTACAGGCGAAAAAGCCTTTGAAGAATTTTTTACTGCAAAAGAAACTTTAGATTTAGATAAACATTTGAAACTGGGCGTTATAAAAAACGAACCAATTTTCGAACAAGAAAAATTAGCTATTTTTATAGCTAAAATCTCTAAAATGAGAGCAGAAAAACAATGGTCGAAAGATGAAATAGTAGAATTGTTTCATTATATGATTCCGAATTTTGGACACGTAGAAACAGGCAAGTATTTAGATAGTAAAATGTAAATTATGTATAGTGATTTAATACAATTTATACGAAAAACTTTTAAAGTCGAAAAAGACTTTATTCCATTGCACGAACCAAGGTTTGTAGGTAAAGAGCGTGAATATGTTATAGATGCGATTGATTCTACCTTTGTTTCGTCAGTTGGAGCTTATGTAGATAAATTTGAAGAAAAAATGTGTAAAATTACTGGTGCAAAATATGC
>CAYOFS010000214.1:1673-2791 GCA_964403095.1 uncultured Flavobacteriaceae bacterium
TAGAAGATGCCGCAGAATCTTTGGGTTCTTATTATAAAGGAAAACATACTGGAACATTTGGTTTATTAGGAGTTTTTAGTTTTAACGGCAATAAAACCGTAACTTCTGGTGGTGGTGGCGCTATTGTTACAGACAATGAAGAAATTGCCAAAAGGGCAAAACACCTTTCCACACAAGCAAAAATCCCACATAAATGGGAATATAGACACGACCATATTGGTTATAATTATAGAATGCCTAACTTAAACGCAGCTTTGGCTTGTGCTCAATTGGAACAATTAGATTTTTATGTAGAAAACAAAAGAGAATTGTCCGATTTGTATTTTGAGTTTTTTAAAAATGATAAAAATGTAACTTTAGTAAGAGAAATTGCAGATACAAAATCAAATTATTGGTTAAACGCTGTTTTATTAGAAAACAAAACCAAAAGAAACGAATTTCTTGAAGCAACCAACTCAAAAGGAATAATGACACGTCCAATTTGGGGATTGATGAATAATTTAGAAATGTTTAAAAATTGTCCAAAAGCAGATTTGAGCAATGCGGAATGGTTGGAGGAACGAGTTGTCAATATTACGAGTAGTGTGAGGATTGATTAATGAAAGAATTACTACAACATATAAGTAAAGGAGAAAATGAATTTTTAGAATTCAAAACCTCTTTCAACAAGGAAGTTATAGAAACACTTGTTACTTTTGCTAATGCAAAAGGTGGTGATGTTATTATTGGAGTAAAAAACACGAAAGAAAATACAAGAAAAACCCATTGATTTTTTAAAGAAAATGGAAATTGTACGAGATGGTAAACTAACCTTTGGAGCTTATTTATTATTTGCCAAAGAATATTGTTCCATAAGTGATATACAAATTGGACGATTTAAAAGTGAAATTACTATTATAGATAGTATTTCTTTATATACTGATTTATTTCGAGATTTATATGGTGGAGTAAGTATTGCCGATTTATTGTCAAACAATTATACATCTAAATCTCGAAACAAATTAGTAGCAAAAGCCTTTAAGTAAATAGGATTAATTGAACGGTACGGCTCAGGAATAAAAAGAAGGCTCTACTGCAAATTTAGTGGAATTAAAATATATAATAAAATTTAAAAAGAT
>CAYOFS010000215.1:0-2781 GCA_964403095.1 uncultured Flavobacteriaceae bacterium
AACCTCCACAGCCACTAAAAAATGAAGCTACTTTTAATTTATTTTTCATATTAATATTGTTTATCTATACTATTTGAACCAAAATCCATTCTGTACATTGTAGGGCGTACATATATTAAACCTTTTTCATTTTTATCAAAAGGATTATTTATTTTTCGTACAATTGTTGAGTTTGGTGTGAAATATACTCTATATATGTTGTATGCAGAGCGAAATTGTTCAGCCGCAACCCATTCTTTACGTGTTAAATTTATTGTATCTGTTAAATTTTCGTCATCTAATGATGGCTCTGTAGTTCTTTTAGTTGCTTTGACTTCAATATATCTTGCAAAATCAGGATTTTCTTTGTTTTCATTTGCTTCAACTGAAGAAATATCATAACCAATTCCTCTTTGCTTACCTAACATTATTACTTTATTTACTAATCTTGGATTGTATAATTTAACCCTCTCTTTTTCTATTTCAAAAACATACTCTTCTCCTGCATCTCCTAAAATCGTATGGTCTATTCCTTTTTTAGGTTTAGGTATATCCTCTTTCTTGTTACCTTGTAATGCTTCTATTGATGTTGATAATATTTCGTAATCATCAATGTAAATATTACCAAAGTATTCAGCCCAATCAGGATACAATTCTTTTTTACCCTCAGTAGTTGTTAGGTTATATTTTAAGATATTAAATTTGAGTGGTAAGTCTAAATCGTTAATAAATATATCTATTATTTTTGTTTCAAAAGAGTTTAAAAGAACTGAATTATTATCTATTAGTATTAAATTTGCTAGAGATAATAAATTAAGTTGTTCTCTTATGTGTTGAGTATGACGAGAACCTGATTCTAATTTCTTGATTACATTATTTTCTCGGTTAGAAATGATTGTTTTAAGAACAGTGTCAAATTTTATTTTACCTTGTAAAACTTCTTTTGAATTTAAAACATAGTACCCTATTTCGTCTTTTGTAATAACAACTTTGTTCTTTCTAGCTAATTTAAGTAATGAAAGAATAAAATGAAAAGGCTTAAACGAAATTTTGTCAGCGATACGTTCTTCAATCGTTTGAATTTTTTGAGTACCATTCGGGAACTGAAAATTTAAGCAAAGGTTTTTGAAAAATGCAGGCTGGTCATTGTCTTTTAATAATTTCACACAACTTTCGGATTCAAATACAATTCCATCTTTTTGGTAAAACATTCCAAATAATTTACCTGCAATTTCAGTTATATGGTTTCTAATCGTTTTTTGATGATTTTTACCCAACTCAGTAAAAGATTCTGAGTAAAGTATTTTTGATAAATAGTCATTAAATTGATTATCAAATTCCTTTTTAGCAGAAGGTGTTATTTCAGAAACGATATTAGCATATGCAGGTAAAAGATTATCTAAATCTTTCAATGCTTTTCCTCTAATAATTGTGCATCTATATTGATTGTCTGGATTAAACATATAATTATAAATATTTTATTAATGTGTCAGCTAAAACTTTAGCTAGCATTGGTGGTACAGCATTTCCGATTTGCTTTAATTGACTCGTTTTACCTTTTAAAAAGATAAAATCATCTGAAAAAGATTGCAAACGAGCACTTTCCCTTGCTGTAGGAACTCTATTAAATTCATAATGGAAATGATGATTATGTCCCGTGTCAATTGTGAAACTTGGTTTTTTACTATTTAATCTAGTCCAAGCAATATTTACCTTTCTTGTCGAATGTAATTCTTTAGGTAGATTTTTATAATTTCCACCGTCAGGCACCATTGAAATAATATCTATAGTTTTTTCTTTGTGAATAGTTATTTGATGATTATAAATGCCTTTACTATTTTTCCTGCAATTTTTCTGATAAATATTTTGTGGTTTAATTGGGTATTTCTCGCCATCATTTATTGAGTTTTTTGGCAAATCAGAAATAGCATCTTTTGAAGTAATTAAATTGATTGTTTCACCTTTTGGAAATTGAAATTCTTTTCCGTTTTTTAATCCTACAAAAAATGCTCTTTTTCTATTTTGAGGGATTCCAAATTCAGAAGCCATTAATACTTTGTAAACGACTTTATATCCTAATTGCTCAAAATCCGAGATAATACTATCTTTTACAGCACCTTTTCCCATTGACACAATGTTAGGAACATTTTCTAGCATAAAGGCTTTTGGTTTATAGAACTTGACAAAATTTACAAAAGATTTATAAAGTTGATTTCTTTCATCTTCTATAATTCTTTTTCCTGCTAGTGAAAAACCTTGACAAGGTGGACCTCCTATAATTACGTCAACTTCACTGATGTTTGTTTTTTCTGATATTTCTTTAGGTGTTACATTAAATAAATCTTCAATTATTCCATTTGAATTTTTATGATTGAAGTTAAATGTCTCTATTGCATCTTTCCAATTATCTATACCTAATTTAACGTTATATTCAGAGTCAATAAAGCCCTGTGAGAAACCACCACAACCACAAAACAAATCTATAACCGTATTTCTATTTTTTATCATTAATGTTTTTTATTGTAAATAATTTCATTTTCTGCAACTCTTAATGCGTTCAATCCTTGTTTTTCATCTCTAACAATACAGTAAAGCTTATTTGCCAACCAAAGTTTTTCTAATTCATTTATTGATGTTTTGAAAATTTTAGATATTTTCCCTAAATCTTCTCTTTTTAAGTTTTTTTGATCGTTTTCAATTTTACTTAAAAACCCTTCTCCAATATCAAGTTTAGAAGCCAACTCTCTTTGTAGAAGTCCTGAAGATTCTCTTAATTCCTTAATTTTTTTTCCCAATGTCACT
>CAYOFS010000216.1:0-2764 GCA_964403095.1 uncultured Flavobacteriaceae bacterium
AAAGGTAATTGTTAATTTGTTGCTTATAATTCAAAACCTGATTTAGTACATAACTCTTATTATCCCTTTTAGTGTTAAAATTTCTTACATCAAATCTATCGATACTGGTTAGATTATTATTTTGTGGTGAGAAGCTAAATGTATATTCAAAAATTGATTTATTATTAGGTTTGTAGATAGCGTTGATAAATGAATTGTTAACCAAAAATGTATTATCCTTTGTGTTGTCTAAATTCAATATTATATTCTGAGCATTTGTAATATAGGTTTGTCTTGCTAATTGTTTTTCAGTTACATTAGTTCTGTCAAAGATGACATAACTATTTAATTTAAACTTATTTGAAGGGTTAAACGAGAAATTAAATGCTGAAAATTGTTCATCTTTACTTTTAACCTTATCGTTTGAGAACAAATAGGAAGGTAAATCTTTTCCTGAAATATTTGTTGAATTTGAATTGTCTGAAAATAGTTTCTGAACACCCCCCTGAAAACTAATATAATCTTCAAAAGTAAAAGATTGATTACCTATATTGTTAGAGTTTGCAATAAAAAACAGGTTAGTCTTTTTTCTAAAAGAAAATATGTTGGTGTTAAATTCATATTTGTTCTCATAACCACCAGCAGCAGAAATATTTCCTTTAACATTCCCTTTATAATCTTCTCCTATCTCAATATTCATTGCTGTTTTTTCTGATTTTGTCTGATTATCTAAGTCAGAAAAATCATTAAAATTTTCAAGCAATGAAATGCCTTTTATCATTTCTGAACTGATGTTTTCTGTTGCTAATTGGTGTTGGTCTCCAAAAAACTCCTTACCATCAATTAATAATTTATCTATTTTTTTTCCGTGTGCTTTTATTTTTCCATTCTCATCAATTTCAACACCTGGTAATTTATTTATGACATCTTTAAGGTTTTCTTCATTACCTGTTGTTAATCGTTTGAGATTATATTTAATGGTGTCATTTCGTATAGAAGCATCTAATGATTTTGATTTAATGATTATCTCATCTAAACTTGTAGCATCTTCTATAAGTTTAAAATCCATTATTTCATCCCTGATGATATTTTTCTTAATAGAAAAAGCTTTATACCCTAAATAACTTACCTTAAATAAATAAGTGCCATTCTCTAATTCTAAATTATACCTACCACTTTCATCACTTATTGCATAGGAAATAAGTTTTGTTCCGTTTTCATTATATACAGTTACATTAGCATAAGACAAAGCTTCGCTATTATTGCTTAATACTATACCACTTATATTATTTTGAGAGAAAGAAACAAAAGATATTAGCAAAAAAAAAATGAAGTTTACTCTACATTTTAATAACTTGTACACCATTACCTTTTTGTTTACCACCTGTTAAATTTTTGATTTTTTCTTTTTTTATTTTATCAAACTCTTCTTGTGTAACTTTTTTACCTTTTGTTGGTTTTTGAATTTCAACTTTTTCTTTTATAACAGAAATATTTGTTGCTTCAATAATTAATGCTCCTGTTTCTACTTTTAAAATAAGTCCCGGTAAGCCATAATAATCCCTCGGTCCTTCATTGCTTGGCACTTCGTTTGTAAACCAAGCTGTTATATCATTATCTCCTTTTTTTAATGTTGCCTTTTTACATTGATACTCGCCAATCTTTAAAGTATCATCAGTGATTACCCAATTGTTTTTTTGTAGCGTGTCTTCAATAAGAAAAGTTCGAGACATAAAATCAGTCTGTTTTATGTATATTTTATCCGCGTGATTTTTGTAGATAATATCTTCACCGCCTGTTCCAATCATTGTTACTCCATTATCAGTTTCTTTTTCTTCTACATTTTGTTTTTGATAAACGGAAACCCTATTATTACTTATAAGTTCATAATATTTGGGCTTTCCTGTTTTTTCAATAATCATTTGTTTAATAATTGGATTGTCAATAGATTTTAATTTTTCAGTTAAATCCATTTTTTCAGTATAAGAAACTTTTATTGTCTGTGCATTGCAAGAAATAAGAGTAAAAAACATAAGGGTTGTTATTGCGTATTTCATTTTTGTGTTGTTTTAAGTTATTAAAAAAAAAATCAAAACCCTTGCCACAATAATTGTGGCGAGGGTAAATGAATTTTATTCTATAATTATGATAATTATAGTATCATCAGTAATAATGATTGGGTCACCCCAACGGTTATTAACAAAGTGTGCATCTTCTGCATATACAAAGCCACCCCAATAAGAATCGTTAGGCCAAGGCTTGTTAGACCAGCGTCAATATAATCAATTGGAGATGTTTTTTGAGCATAGCTACTAGGCTGGCTAGATAGAAATAATGCAATTATCATGTAATTAATCCACTTCATTTTAATGTTTTTTGTTTTTTATGATTTTTAATCCAAAAAATAAAAATCCACTTGTAAAAAGGATATAGTGTACTACTTTTAAGTCCTTCCACAATATAACTATTGCTAATAGAAGTACAACCAGTGCCAATACGTTTAAAGTGTTATTTTTCATTATTTTCCAATTATAATGGTGCTGGCAAAAGCCAGCACCATTGATTAAATTATTTATTCCAAAGTGCAGCACTATACCTCAACGTACCGAAAAAAGAATTGAGAATTAGCTTTTCTATTTCGTTGATTTTCCCATCTTTTGAATACATATTAAGTTCCATAGCCTTAATTTCAGTGACAAATTCATTTAAAGTTTGAGCATTCATTGCGTTTTTACTTATACCCAGAACAAATCAATATTCAACTTCCGCTTTTCAACATTTTCTG
>CAYOFS010000217.1:0-2695 GCA_964403095.1 uncultured Flavobacteriaceae bacterium
TTTATTGAAAGTGACCCGATTCAAATACCACATCAGTTTTCTAAAAAAGAAGATATAGAAATTGCTGCTTTCTTAACCGCAACAATTGCTTGGGGAAAACGACCAATGATTATCAAAAATGCCAATAAAATGATGGCGATTATGGAAAATTCTCCACATGATTTCATACTTAATTACCAACAAAAAGATTTAGATAAAATAAATAACTTTGTTCATAGAACTTTTAATATAACTGATTTTACTTTTTTTATAAAAGCTCTTAGAAACATCTATCAAAATCACGATGGATTGGAATCTGTTTTTTCTAAAAACATTCAAGATAATACCATGCAAAATAGTATTCATCAATTTAAAAAAGTTTTTTTTGAAATAGAACATCCAATAAGAACCACAAAGCATGTTTCTGATCCAATGAAAGGTTCTGCAGCTAAACGCATAAATATGTATTTACGTTGGATGGTTAGGCAAGATAATAAAGGAGTTGATTTTGGTATTTGGAAATCTATTTCACCAGCAGTTTTATCTTGTCCGTTAGATGTGCATAGTGGAAATGTAGCTAGGAAATTAGGCTTATTAACAAGAAAACAAAACGATTGGAAAGCATTAAGTGAGTTAGATGTAAGTCTTAGAAAATTAGACAAAAATGATCCTACAAAATACGATTTTGCTTTATTTGGTTTGGGTGTTTTTGAAGGGTTTTAACTTTTAATTCAACCTAAAATAAGCCGTTAATTTGTGCATCTATTTTATCAATAATAGAACCTAAATCTTCTTGGTTTTCAACAAAGTCTAAATTATCAACATCAATAATTAATAATTTCCCTTTGGAATAACTACTAATCCAAGCTTCGTAACGTTCATTTAATCTGCTTAAATAATCAATGCTAATTGAATTTTCATAATCTCTACCGCGTTTATGAATATTACCAACTAATGATGAAATATCAGCGCGTAAATAAATTAATAAATCTGGTGGAGTTACTAAATTCTCCATTAATTCAAAAAGTGAAGAATAATTACTAAAATCACGGTTTGTCATTAGCCCCATTGCGTGAAGGTTTGGTGCAAATATTTGCGAATCTTCATAAATAGTTCTATCTTGAATAATATCTTTTCCTCCTTTTCGTAATTCTAATATTTGACGGAATCTACTATTTAAAAAATACACTTGTAAATTAAAAGACCAACGTTCCATTTCGCTATAAAAATCATCTAAATACGGATTTTCTTCAACCGATTCAAAATGAGGATCCCATTTGTAATGTTTTGCTAATAATTTGGTAAGTGTAGTTTTACCAGCTCCTATATTTCCTGCAATTGCTACGTGCATTATTGTTATAAATTAATAAAGTGAGGTGTAAAAATACTTATTTTTAATCAAAGAATAATTATAAATTCAAAGCTTTTTGTAAAATTGGGTCAATACCATTTAAATAGTGTGCGAAACTTGGTTGTATTTCTATGTCTGGTTGAATAGTAATGAGTTTATTTTTTTGAGAAATATAACTAACTTTAAATTCAGAATTTAGTAAATAATTTTTATTTATTTTGTATGTACTACAAGAAATTTTAATATTTTTTTCACCAACAATGGTTGCTTTGGTTTCTTTTTGTAGTTTTAAAACCATTTCAATTGCTGCCGAAGATAAATTTTTATCAATTAAAATATAGAGTCTGTTTTTTTTATTAATACGCTTGGTTTTTTTAAGCTTTTTTATAAAGTTATCCAAAACCAGTGCATTGCCAGTTTTCATATTTCGAAAATCAATAAATAATTTTTTGTAACGTCTTTTTTTTAATTTAAGGAATAGTTTATCGGTAAAATCATCAAAAGTTGGTGCGTCGTAAATAGCGTGTAAAGGTAATTGATAGCGTCTGGCTAAATTCAATTCGGATATTTTAAAACTATCTTTCATTTTGTCTAAATATTCTTTACTCAAACCAATATTGTATTTAAAATAAACTTGTTGTCCGAAATTTATTCCATATTGCCAAAACCATCGATCTTGTTTTTGCAAATAAAAAGGTGTTTTTTTAGGGGTTATTTTTGCCATTTCTTCTCTATCATAAAATTCATCAAAGAAAATATTGATTTTAATAGTTTCTTTATTTTTAGATAATAATTCCAAATTTAAAGTGTCTGTTTTTGAAAATTGGTAAAATTCTAAAAATGATTTTATGTTGATGTTATTTGTAGTTTTTGCTTTTTTAAGAATGTGATTAATGGTGAAATTATTTATTTTTTCTAACTTATAACCTAACACATGTTCAAAATCTAAATGTATTGATGTAATATAAAAATTATTTTTAAATTGTTTAATTTCAAAAGGAAATTTATCAAAATCTATTGCTTGTAATTGTATATTTTTATGATTGAATTTATTTAACATATTGAAAAGTAGCCAATACTTTTTTTCTTCAGTTTGTGGTTTTTCTGTTTTAAGCGAATCTATACAATTTTCAAATTCCTTTTTTAAGAATTTAGTAAATAGATGTTCTTTTTGTAATAGGTTACTTTCTAATGTATCTAAATCAGTAATCCAATTTTTATTGCTTTGAGTGTAAGCTTGTATTAATGAAAAAAACACAAAAAGGAGTATGATAATCCTTTTCATAGCATTTTGTTTTTTACTAATATACTAAAAATAAATTAATTATATTTATGACCAATTAAATTTATACAATATGCCATTAG
>CAYOFS010000218.1:0-2682 GCA_964403095.1 uncultured Flavobacteriaceae bacterium
CCGAAATTAAATAATGTACATTTCCCTTAATTTGATACCCCATTAAACCACTCCATGCTGTTAAAGCTACTTTTGGGTTTTCGAGAACATTTGTTAGTGTTTTTTTTAAAAATAATGCACAAGCCATATTTTATCATTTACAACCTTGATAGATGTACTGGAACAACATTTATATTATTATCTAAAGACGCTGTTGCTATAGCCTTTGCTAAGCCATTTTCAAGAACAACTCTTACTCCTACCGGTATTTCCATAATTAATAAATTTTAACCTTCACAACTCAAACACTCTTTCTTTTGTTTGAATTTTTGTGCTGCATTCATACTATGTTGATAATACATTGATTTAATGCCCATACTCCAAGCTGTTGTATAAAGTTTATTTACTTCTTTAATTGGCATATCTGGATGTACCATAACGTTAATTGATTGTCCTTGATCAATATATGCTTGTCTATTAGCAGCTTGATAAACAACACTCATTTGATCAATTTCCGAATAGGTTTTAAACACTTCTCTTTCATGATCGCTTAAAACATCGGTTAAATGTTGTACTGAACCATCATAATCACGAATAGATTTCCATATTTCTGGAGTATTTAATCCTTTTTCTTTTAGTAATTCTAATAAAAACGGATTTTTAATAGTTGTTTTGATTTTAGCAATATCTTTTACATAAATATTAGACCAAATTGGTTCAATACCTTGTGAAACTTGCCCTAAAATAAACGCAGATGAAGTTGTTGGCGCAACAGCATTTAATGTTGTGTTACGTCTTCCATACCCTTTTAAAGTTGCTGGCTCTCCAAATAAAGTAGCTAATTCTTCAGATGCTTTATATGATTTTTCTTTAATTGTTTTAAAGATTTCATTATTTAATATATATGCTTGCTCACTATCAAAAGCTAATGATTTTGATTGTAATAAAGAATGCCATCCTAAAGCGCCTAAACCTAAAGCTCTATTGTCTTTTGCGAAGTTATACGATTTTTCCATAAAGATAAAAGTAAGTTGGTCATCTCTTAAAGGAGAATCTCTATATACTTCTAATTTTGTAATAAATTCTTCCATTACAGCGTCTAAGAACATTGTTAATGTCTCCACCGCATCAGTATCTTTCCATTTATCATAATGTAATAAATTAACTGATGATAAACAGCAAACAAACGACCATTCTTCAGTAGAAGGCAACATGATTTCGGTACATAAGTTACTTGCGTAAATTTCTAAATTTTTATCTTTATACACATCAACTGTTCCGTTATTGGCATTATCTCTAAATAAAACATAAGGATACCCTATTTCACCTCTACGTTGTAATACTTTTGCCCAAATTTCTCTTTTTGAGACATCACCATCAATCATTTCTTTCATCCATTCATTACTAACAGTAACACCATGGGTTAATTCTTGTATTGGATTTCCTTCAGTTCCTATTTCTAAAAACTCGTTAATATCAGCATGATCAATTGGTAAATATGGTGCAAAACGACCTCTTCTTACAGAACCTTGACTCACTACATCAACCATTTTTTCAAAAAGTTGCATAATATGAACTGCACCAGAAGATGTCCCGTTATTTTTAACCTCAGCACCTCTATGACGAAGTTTTCCAAAATATCCAGAAGTTCCGCCACCAAGTTTTGACATCATTCCAACTTCGGATTGTGTATAAAGAATATCTCCCATATCATCGGAAATATGCGAACCGAAACAACTAATTGGCAATCCTCTTCTTTTTCCAAAATTTGACCAAACAGGTGATGCTAATGAGTAATAACCTTCTGCCATATAACCATAGAATTTATCGGCAAAACCTTTTATTTTTAAGATGCTTTCTGCATGAAGAGCAATTTCTCTAATACGTTCTTCGGGAGTTATACCATCGGTTAGGTAACCAGATTCTAAAAATTTACGACTATTCTCTGTTAACCATTTAATTTCAGGCTTCTTCATTTTATCATACGCTTCTTTTCTTGCCTGAATTAATCTTTCAGCATCGGTTAATTGTTCTGTTGTTTTTAAGTTTTCGGTTTGGTTTTCTTTCTTCATAGTTTAAAATAGGTCGTCACTGGTTATACTTTTGGTTCTTTTACTATAATTAATGGAGCGTTTGACAAAGAAATCGCCATGTTTTGTTCCAATAATTTCATCATCAAACCATTCGGTTTGTGCTATGATATTTTGGTCAACATCAAATACTTTTTCAATACCGATGCTTTCCAATGAATTGTTAAATCTGTTTTTAACAAACTCATTTATTACTTTTTTTGGTAGGAAGTCTAATTCTCCTTTTTCAAAAATCCAATCGATAATTTTACTTTCCGATTCGTATGCTTCTCTACATATTTCTTGTATCATTGCATTGTAATCACTGTCAAACCACATTGGGTTTTCTGCTTTAATTATTTTGATAATATCTATACCAAAATCGCCATGTATTTGCTCTTCTTTTGATGTTGCTTCTACTACGTTAGAAATACCTTTTAACATGTTTTTATGCTTGTTAAAAGCCATTATAATTAAGAATTGTGAGAACAACGAAACGTGTTCTATAAATAAAGAAAACAGTAACATTGACTCTGCAAACTCTTGATTGTTTTCACTTTTCACATTTTTAACTGCCGTTTCTAAATAATGAACTCGCCTCATAATAACAGGCTTCTTTTTCAATCTTTTAAAT
>CAYOFS010000219.1:0-2673 GCA_964403095.1 uncultured Flavobacteriaceae bacterium
ACTCTTATTTCTTGCAATGCACAGACAATAAAAGTTTCTTATACTGAAAAAGTGGATTTAACTGAAAAATTAAAATCTATTGACAATCCAACGATTAAACAAATGATTATTGAAAAAACAGGAAAATCCAAGCATTATGAACTTACAAGTAATAATGGAAACTCAATTTATCAAAAACAAAATGTAGAAGAAAAAGAAATTGATAATGGAGTAACAGTGATTGGAGCAGGCGGTGAAGATATTATCTACAAAAATCATACTGATAAGACATACGTAAAACAGACTGAATTTATGTCCCGAACTTTTCTTATTGAAGATAAATTGAAAAAAAACGATTGGGAAATTAAAGACGAAACAGTAAATATTGGTGATTATTTGTGTAAAAAGGCGATACTAAAAAAAGGCGATACGAATATAGTTGTTTGGTTTACAAGTGAAATACCAAGCAATGAAGGACCGAGAGAATACTACGGATTACCAGGTCTTGTTTTAAAAGTAGAAACAGGCACGTTAATCATTGAAGCTACTAATATAACCTTATCAGAAGAAAGTGTTACAATTGAAAAACCAACCAAAGGAAAAAATGTAACACAAGAAGAGTTTGAAAAAATTAGAAAAGAAAAAATCAACAATTTAACAGGTGGAAAACAAAAAGGTAATGGTGTGCAAGTTATTAAAATGTAGAGTTAACTTCATTCTTGGTTTTTTACTAACATCATTCGTTTCTTTCTCACAAAACAGAATAAGTGGCGTAGTATTGAGTAACAATAGCGAAGCCTTGTCTTATGCTAATGTAACTGTATATAATGAAAACGAAACAAAGCTTGTTTCCTATGCAATAAGTGATGAAAGTGGTAGGTATAATTTAGAATTAGAGAATGGCACTTATTTATTTAAGGTAAGTTATTTAGGGTATAAAGCTTTTTCTATTAAGAAAAATATCATCAGGGATGAAATAATGGATTTTAAACTTATAGAAGATGCTACAAGTTTAGATGAGATAATCATTAAATCAAAATCATTAGATGCTTCTATACGAAATGACACCATTAAATATAATCTCAAACGATTAACAACAGGTAATGAAGAAAACCTTAAAGATGTCATAAATAAATTACCAGGTGTTGAAATTGATGAGAATGGAAAAATAAAAGCACACGGAAAAAAAATAGATAAATTATTAATTGATGGTAAGGAGTTTTTTGGAGACCAACACCAATTAGCAACAGAAAACATCAGTTCAGAAATGATAAAAGGCATTTCATTGCTTGAAAATTTTAATGATTTTTCTGACTTAGATAATCAGACAAAATCAGAAAAAACAGCAATGAATATTGAGATAGGAGAAGATTATAAAGGGAATGTTAAAGGAAATATTTCTGCTGCTGGTGGTTATGAGAACAAATATGAATTTAACACCAACATATTTTCTTTTAGAAAAAAGACTAACCTGTTTTTTATTGCAAACTCTAACAATATAGGTAATCAATCTTTTACTTTTGAAGATTATATTAGTTTTCAGGGGGGTGTTCAGAAACTATTTTCAGACAATTCAAATTCAACAAATATTTCAGGAAAAGATTTACCTTCCTATTTGTTCTCAAACGATAAGGTTAAAAGTAAAGATGAACAATTTTCAGCATTTAATTTCTCGTATAATCCTTCAAATAAGTTTAAATTGAATAGTTATGTCATTTTTGACAGAACTAATGTAACTGAAAAACAATTAGCAACACAAACTTACATAACAAATACTCAGAATATTATATTGAATTTAAATAACACAAAGGATAATACATTTTTGGTTAATAATTCATTTGTCAATGCCATCTATAAACCCAGTAATAAATCGATTTTTGAATATACATTAAGCTTCTCACCACAAAATAATAATCTAGCCAGTAACGATAAATTTGATGTAAGAAACTTTAACACAAAACAAAATAATAATAGTTATGTACTAAATCAGGTTTTGAATTATAAGCAACAAATTAACAATTACCTTTTATTATCAACCTTTTATCATAGTCTTAGAAATAAAAATGAAGAATTAAATCTTTTCTCAAATAACAATTTTTTAGGCTTAACTTTTCAGGGTGCTGATTATTCAGCATTCCAAAATGTTAACAGTTTAAATAATAATTTTGGGTTGAACACTGTTTTATCTAGAAAGATAACCAAAAAAGCATCTGTTAAAATTAAATATAATATTTCAAAAAGCATAGAAACTTTTAAATCTAATATTATCAATAATTCGTTAAGCAATAATATAAATTTAGATGTTTTAGAAAATTTAGTTGGTTTAAGTTTCTATAATAAGAAAAAAACTTTTATAAATTATGAAATAGGCAGTAATTTTAGTTGGTTGAAATCTAATGAGCTAGAAAATTACAATTTTTTACCTTTTGCATATATTAAGTTTAATTTTAAAAAGTCTCATTCCTTACATCTTTCTTATAAAAGAACAGTAAAATTTCCACAAGCAGATAATATACTTGAAGACAGTTACATCTTAAATTTTAATACACTAATCAATAATCAAAATATAGTTGCAAATACAATTACAAAACATGATAATTTTAGTTTTAGATATTTTATATCTGATTTGTTTTCAGGCACTCTTTTAAGCTTTGGAAGTAACTTAATTTTTGGTAAAGATATTACTGCAACAAA
>CAYOFS010000220.1:0-2611 GCA_964403095.1 uncultured Flavobacteriaceae bacterium
ACTATCAATACCTAAGGATTTTCCTACTCGCCTAACTTCATCTTTAAATATCATCCGCAAAGGTTCTACAATTTTCAATTTCATAAAATCTGGCAAACCACCAACATTATGATGTGATTTAATTGTTGCAGAAGGTCCACCTGAAACAGAAACGGATTCTATTACATCAGGATATATTGTACCTTGAGCTAGAAACTTAACATCTTTAATTTTATGTGCTTCTTCATCAAAAACTTCGATAAAAGCGTTACCAATTGCCTTTCTCTTTTTTTCGGGATCACTCAATCCACTTAGAGCAGACAAAAAGCGTGCCGAAGCATTCACTCCTTTAACGTTTAAACCCATGTTTTCGTATTGAACTAAGACATTTTCAAATTCGTCTTTTCTCAATAAGCCATTATCAACAAATATACAGAATAGATTTTTACCAATTGCTTTATCTAATAAAACAGCTGCAACAGTTGAATCTACACCTCCTGAAAGTCCTAAAACTACTTTTTTATCACCTACTTGCGCTTGTATTTTTTCGATAGTAGTTTCTACAAAAGCATCTGGCGTCCATGATTGCTCTAATTTTGCAATATGCACTAAAAAATTCTCTAATAATTGTTTTCCATCGGTTGAATGATATACTTCTGGGTGAAATTGTATTGCGTAAGTGTCTTCATTTTCTATTTGAAATGCTGCATTTTCTACATCATGTGTACTTGCTATTCTTTTTGCATTTGTTGGCAGCTCAATAATTGTATCACTATGACTCATCCAAACTTGACTTTGCTCTTCTATTTTGTCAAACAGCTCATTTTCACTATCTACATAGGATAGATTTGCTCTTCCGTATTCACGTGAATTACTAGAGCCAACTTTTCCATCAAAAAAATGTGCTAAATATTGCGCTCCATAACAGATAGCTAATAAGGGTTTTTTACCTTTAATTTTAGATAAATTTGGATGTAAAACATCTTCTCCTCTTACTGAATTTGGACTTCCAGATAAGATTACAGCTTTATAATCTTCTACATTAAAATTTTCACTATTGTATGGGAATATTTCTGAATAAATGTTCAATTCTCTAACTCTACGTGCAATTAACTGTGTGAATTGTGAGCCGAAATCTAAAATTAATACTTTTTGTTGCATCTGCAAAAGTAAGAAGAAAAAAGAAATAAGAGAAAATAAATAAGAGAAAAAAAACAGTTTCAATATTAAAACAAGCTCTATACTATCTCAGCGGTTAACCCTAATTCTAATAATTTAGAACATTTAACTTCTAGTTCTTTATACTCGCCTGTTTTTACACCACATTTACCTTTATAATGCACCAACATAGTACATTGTTCTGCTTGTATTAAGGTATGTTCACAAACATCAATTAAAGAATCTATTACGTGATCAAATGTATTAAAATCATCATCGAATAAAATAATTTCATGTTGCGACACTTCTTGTTCTAAAACGCTTACTTCAACCTGTTCTTTAATTTTTTCTTTTGTACTCATAATCATTAATTGTTTTGCGAAAATATAATTTATTTGGTTTATAACAAAATTTATTTTCAACCTTACCAGGGTTATTGGGCTTGTGAAGATTAACTCTGGCAAGATTTTATATGAAAAATTAACGCAAGTTAGATGCTATTTGATTAACTATATTTAAGTGCTACCCAATTTTTCATTTCTTCAATAATGTCTAGTTTTAGATTGTATTGAGAAACCTCTGCGTCAATAATAGGGATATCTTCTTGGTAAAAACCACTTAATAGTAATACTCCTTTATCATTTAAGCAATTGGCATAAGTTTTAATATCATTTAATAAAATATTACGATTAATATTTGCTATGATAACATCGTATTTTTTATTAATTAGCAAAGAGGAATCGCCTTCATAAACTGAAATACTATTACAATTATTTCGTTCTACATTTTCTATGGAATTCAAATAACACCAATTATCAATATCAATCGCATCTAGTTTTTTTGCTCCTCGCATTTCAGCTAAAATTGCTAATATTCCTGTTCCACAACCCATATCGAGAACGGTTTTATTCTTTAAGTCAAGATTTAACAAGTGTTTTACCATCATGTGTGTAGTTTGATGATGACCTGTACCAAAACTCATTTTTGGCTCTATCACTATATCGTATTCAATATTTGGCAACTTATTATGAAATGGCGCTCGTATATAAACTTTATCATCAATTAATATTGGCTTAAAATTTTTCTCCCATTCCGAGTTCCAATTAACTTGTGCTATTTCTTCTTTTTTATATTCTATCTTAAATTCATCGCTTTTAAGAATTAAAATATTATTTAAAATATCATCTCTAAAATCTTCTTTTTGAATATAGGCAATTACGCCATCTTCATTTTCCACAAACGATTCAAAACCTGCGTAACCTAGTTCTGCTATTAAGATTTCGGTTGCTGGATCTTTTGGTATTACTTGAAATGTGTAGGATATATATGTATTCATTAGTTCATTGCTTCAATTATTCTTGCAAACATATCTGCTTTTAAAGCAGCTCCACCAATTAAACCACCATCTACATCTGGTTTTCCAAATATTTCTTTAGCATTGGCTGGTTTCACACTTCCTCCATAAAGAATACTT
>CAYOFS010000221.1:0-2585 GCA_964403095.1 uncultured Flavobacteriaceae bacterium
TTTTTTTATTTTCAGAAGTTTTACAGATACTGTTATTAGCGTTGCAAGAGGTGTTGCCTGTTATTGAGTTTTCCATTTCTTATCTTTATGTAATTAAAATTGATATCCTAATCCAAATTCTAATCCTTCGGCTCTAAAGAGATTTAATTTTAAAGTTAATTCTGTAAATATATGATTTGTTAAATGTGTTTTAAATCCGAAACGTTCGTAAATACGACTTACATATTTATTTGGATAATGCACGTTATAGCCAATTTGAGAGATCATTGAAAAGTGATTTATATATAATTCATGACCTATAAAAACACCTATTCTATCTGTTTTGTATTGTGTAGTGTCTATACTTCCTGTTTCTAGTTCTTTTTCTAATTGTAGATAATTATTTAAAAAATCAGCTTTAAAATAATCAGCTCCAGTAGTTAAAGTAGTTTTATAATTAACTTTTTTTGCTACTTGAAAAGTTACTACATAAAACGGATATTGACCACTATCAGCAATTTTACTTTCGTTGACTCCTGTTCTAAAAATGAGGCTATATTTTTCATTTCCCATCTCTTTAGGTGTGCTTTCTTTTTTCTCAAATTGATAAGGTTCATTATTAAAATTATAGTTTACACCTAAATTAAATGCGAGTGTATTTAAGCCTAGGTTGTGATTTTTAAAAGCAGCATTAGAAAAATGAATAATACTGATTCCAGATTGCAAACCAAGTTTTCCTTTTAAAAAATTTCGTTGGTAATTCAATTTAAAATAAGCAGAACCTGCGAGTTTTGTTGATAATGAATAATTAAACGGATTATTAATTTTATGATAAGGATTTGTTATATATCCTAAACCAAAAGCCGTTCTAAATTGAAATTTATTTGTAGCATTTCGATCATTCAAATAAAAAGTATAATGTACATAAGCACCATACATCTCTCCCAATATATCCGAATTTGTATTTTGATATAAGATAGAAAATCCAAAATCAGGATAATTGTAATATTTTGTCCACTCTTTATTAGAAGTGTTTGTTATAGAATATCCGGCAATAAATCCAAAAGGGTTTCCTTGAATAGCCGTTGCTAAAGATTTATCATGCTCTAAGGCAATTCCGTAAAAAGTATCAAAATCAAAATAATGATGCTTTTTATTTTGAGCATTAATATTAAAAGTAATAAATATTAATATATATACTATTCTTTTCATTATTTTTTTTGACACTTTCATTTAATAATTTCAGTGATTTTTTACAACCTAATTCCAATGCCAAAGGCAACGGTTTCAGCTTTTGCTGCATGTGCTTTTAAACTTACACTTGCGAACCATTTATCATTAAAATAATATTTTAAACCTAAACGTTCATAAATTCTTCCTTCAACATCAACAGGGTAATAAATATAATATCCTGCCTGTACAATTATAGATAATTTATTAATAAAAAGTTCATGCCCTAAAAATAAGCCAGCACGTTTAAAGTCGCCTTTTTCATAGTTTTCATCTAGAATATGTCTTAATTCAATATAATCTTTTAGCATGTATGAAACATAGTAATCTGCTCCAAATTGCAAGGCAGATTTATGTCCAATTCGCTTATCAGCATAGGCAGATAATACAAAAAATGGTTTAATACCACTGCCTATAAAATCACTTTCATTAGCACCAAAACGTAAAACAAAATTATATTTTATTTTTTCGGTATATTTTTCTTCTTTCTTTAAAGGAATAGATTTAAGCTTAAACGAATTATCTAAATTATAATTTAATCCTACAGTTGTGGCCCAAAGATTTACACCAGTATTAGGTGATTTCACACTGGAGTTTGAGGCATGTATAAGGGTTAAGCCTGCATTAATACCAAGCCTATCTATAATATTTTCACGCTTATAATAAATTTTAAAATAAGTACTGGAATTGAGTTTTGTACCAAAAGCAACATTTTTAGGGTTATTAACTTTATGATATGGATTGGTGTTGTATGCAATTCCCCAACCAGCACGTAAAACCAATTGATTTTTATTAACTCTTGGTAATAAATAAAAATTATAATGTCCATAAAGCGAGTAAAGTTCTCCCAATATAGGATTTTTATAATCTTGATATGCCATTGAAATACCAAAATCGGGATAATTAAAACGGCTTTCCCAATCATGTTTACCTGTCGTTTTTTTATTCCAACTCAGCATAAAACCTGTTGGGTGATTCTTTAAAAAATGACCAACATTTTTATTGTGTTTTAATATGTTTCCGTAGAAAATATCGGCTTGTAAGTAACTAAAACTATTTTCTTTTTCTTGACTGAAAGAAAATAAACTATAGCAGATTAAAATTGTGAGTAGTAATTTATGCATCAAGGCAAAAGTCGTTTAATTTATTTAATACTGCAAGTTTATTTTATGTTGAACTAGAGAAACATTAAAATGAAATGTGAATTATTCACAAATTTTCTATTGCAAAGCCAAACTGCACGTTATTGTTGGGAATGCTCGTTACGAAAACACTTGCGGATTTAAGGTATAATTAAAAATGCTCGAAATTTATTTAGCTTAAAATTGAGCTACAATTACTCATTCATTTTATATTTGTTTTTGTATTCGTGAACC
>CAYOFS010000222.1:0-2540 GCA_964403095.1 uncultured Flavobacteriaceae bacterium
CAGAATACTTTTTTGATACCGATCCTGGAGTTGGTCAAGCTACATCAATACCTGTTACCGATGGTTTTACAATAAACGAAACTATTAATGTTCCAACAATGAATTTGTCAAGAGGTTTACATAAACTATATGTTCGTGTAAAAGATAATGACGGGCAATGGTCACAATATTACAGACATAACTTTTTTATGTTACCAGATGCTATTGTAAGTAGTGCTTCTCAAATTGTCGATGCAGAATACTTTTTTGATACCGATCCTGGAGTTGGTCAAGCTACATCAATACCTGTAACTAACGGAATGATTGTAAACGAAAGTATTGATTTATCAATTGCAGAAGATTTTCCTTTAGGAAATTATTTACTATATGTTCGTGTAAAAGATGCTGACGGACAATGGTCTCAATATTATAGAACAGAATTTGAAATTGCTCTTCCCTGTACATTAGGTTTTACTATGACTTGGGATGGAACTTCTTGGAGTGGTAATGGAACAAATCCACCAACGAATAAAGATAATGTTATTATTGCGGGTAATTATAACACAACTACAAATGGAAATATTACAGGTTGTACTTGTAAAGTAAATAACGGTGCTAAACTTAAAGTTACTGCAAATCATTTTGTAGATTTAATTTTAGAAATTGATAATTTGGGAGAAATTGAAGTAGATCATGAAGGATCTGTAGTACAGCGTTATAAAGCAGCAACAGTTCTTGGTAACGGAAATTTTCTAGTCCACAAAACCACAAGTGCATATACCGAGTACGATTATACTTATTGGTCATCACCAACTGTAAACGAAACAGTAGCAGATGCCTTTCAAACAAATAGTACATTAAGTTCAGGGACAAGTGCAAATTCAACCAATGGGTCACCAAATGGTCGAATTTACAAATTCAATACCGCTAATTTTAACGATGCCAACAATGACACTTATGATGATGAGTATAATGATTGGCAAACAGCAAGTGGCGTAATGACACCAGGAAAAGGATATATTGCAATGGGTGCAGGAGCCGATTTTCCGTTCAATACAACCTTTGCAGTAGGTTTAGAACAAAGTATATATTTTGAAGGGAAATTCAATACCGCCGAAGTTACCATACCAGTAGTTTTAGATAACCTTAGTACAGATAATTTTCATAATGAGAATCTTATTGGAAACCCATATCCATCAGCTATAGATATTAAAGAATTAATGAAAGAGAATAGCGGTATCTTAGAAGGAACATTCTATTTTTGGACTCATGATTCACCAATAGCAAATACTAATCCAGGGCCACATGCGTATAACTTTACAGCAGCCGATTATGCTACTGCAACAACTGACGGAACTATATTTAATGCAGTATCAAGTGCTACTGGTGGAACATACGGCACTTCAGGAGCAGGTTCTGCGGGTACTTTAGCCCCAGAATTTATTGCGTCAGGTCAAGGTTTCTTTGCAAAAGTGAATACAGCAGGTGATTTAAAATTCACCAATGCTATGCGTGTAACAGGTAGTAATAATAACTTTTTACGACCAACAAATTATCAAAATGCAACAGCTAATGTTGTAGAAGATATCACTATTGATAGAATGCGTTTAAACCTTACCAATACAACAGGTTTATTCCGACAAGTATTAGTTGGTTTTTATGAAAATGCTACAGAAGGAATAGACGCAAAAATAGACGGAGAACGCTCTAATAATATAAACGATGATGACTTTTATAGTATAATAGCAAACAGTACTAAAAAGTACGCTATTCAGTTACAAAGCACATTTGATATAGACAAAGTAGTTCGCTTAGGTATGGATATTATAAATGATGGAGCTTATACTATTAGTGTAGCTACAATAGAAGGTGTTTTTGAAAACGGACAAACTATATATTTAGAAGATTTACACAATAATGTAGTTCACAATCTAAGTCAGGGAGATTATACCTTTACACTAGACGCAGGAACAGATATAAACAATAGGTTTCAAGTAATATTTAGACATGGTGCATTGGATAATGAAGATTACAATATCTTACATGCCATTACTATTTATCCAAACCCATCAGAAAATGTATTTAACATTGCTTTAAACGGCATAAGCGAAACAACACAATTAATCATCACCGATGTAAACGGAAAGATTATCCTAAAAGAAGCTAATATTTTAACCGATACCAATACGTATGAGTTGAATTTACAAAACTTAGCAGTAGGAGTTTACTTTGCAAAAATCATTGTTAATGATAAACAAACTATTAAGAAATTAATAAAAATATAGTTTAACCCTAGTGAGATTAATTTTTTTAAAAAAATAATTAATAACCCCAATTTGTAGTTTCTTCCCTTTGAGAAGACGGAAAATAGGATTATATAATGTAAGTTCTAGAGCCACAGTAGCCTATTTTTAATATGTTATTTGCTGGCTCTAGTTTTTTATCAATAATACCAATTCAACATCAAAATACGCTATAAATTATTCATTTTTTTTCCGTTTCTCGTCACTTAAAATTCAAAGATTGAAAAACAAAAAAATATTTTAAATTCATTTAGCGTA
>CAYOFS010000223.1:0-2520 GCA_964403095.1 uncultured Flavobacteriaceae bacterium
ACTTATTTTTTCATTTTTCAATAAATTAAGTGCTATTTTATTTAGAATAGAAAAGTTTTGGCTTGCGTTTTTAGCTCTTTTTCTGGAAGCATCTTCAGAAAACGCTACATCAAATATCCAATGTAGTTTATTTTCAATGCCCCAATGGGATCATATTACTTTTTGAAAATCCATTGGTTGCGCTTTTAAACTTGAAATATAATACCTTGTCGCTTTTTCAGTAGGCTTGTCAGAGTTTTTAAACTCCCGAATACTTTCTATACCTACAATGGTTTCTAAGTTTTTCCATTTATTAATTTCTTCAATAAATTGAAAATCTGTAATGACACTACATTTTCTAGTTTCAATCCTGCCATGATCTAAATTATCTGTAAGATCGGTAGTTATTAGTTTACTAAATCTAAACTCATCTTTAACGTCTTGAAGTAATTGTTCTTGATTTCCTTTTACCGCTAGTATATAATCCGCATCTTTAGCAATAATTTTGGTATCGCAGTAATTTCATTTGATTTTTCAGAAACTTTCACTTACCCAAAAACAAGATTGTTTTCACTTGCCCAAGCACTAACCATATGAACAGGTGACTTTTTACCATTAGCTTTTGCGCCTCGTATTGTCTTGCCATCAATTGCAATAACTTCTCTTGGTTGTAATTGTGCTAAAGTACTTACCCATTCTATAAAACAATTTTCAAATTGTTCACTATCAATATTTGAAAAAACACGATTAAATGTGTCTTGCGATGGTATTCCGTTGGGTAAATCAAGGAATGAACGTAGGAAATCTTCTTTTGACTGTGCATAACTTTCCATTTCACTCCAACTATCTGCCCCACAAATTACCGAAATTATACCGATAAAAAGAATGCTTTCTAACTCGTAAGCCTTTCTGTGTGAACGCCTAAAGTCGTCTATATTACTAAAAATAGTCTTTAATTTGTTTATTGTTTCCATTTCGTTATTGAATTGATTATTAGCGTAATATGCAAAAAACACAATTTAAAAACAAATATAATAACCTGTATTACAGCGATTTATATTAAAAACTAAAAAGATTAAAAAGATTTTTTAATGCGTCTGCCCTGTATCTATGTTAGAGTATAATTACTTTCCATTATTTTTGTATACCTCTTGTATCTAATAGATTCACAGCTTGAAAACAAAGAGTTAAGCGCATGGTTTAATCTTGTTTTTTTATTATATTTGTATTTTACATTTTAATTTTTATAAAAATATAAGTATGCGTTTTATATTATTATTTTTTATTTTTTTATTTTCTTGGTCTATAGTGGCTCAAACTACCGCTATACCAGATGCCAATTTCGAACAAAATTTAATTGATTTAGGCATAGATACTAACGGTCTAAATGGAAACATTTTAAATACCGATGCTCAAGCAGTAACCAATCTTGCTACTTCTGTCAATACCATTACAGATTTTACAGGTTTAGAGGCTTTTACAAATGTATTAACTTTAAATTTAAGTAATAACCAATTTGCCACACTACCTTTAACTACCTTAACGGTTTTGGAAGAGTTGATTTCTAACAATAATGATGCCTTGGCTTCTTTAGACTTAAGTTTAAACACAGCATTAAAAAAATTAGATATTGGTTCGTTAGCATCAGGTGCAGTGCCACATCCTCCAATTACTAATTTAGACCTCTCAACAAATATTCTTTTAGAAGACCTTAAATTAAATTATTTTATAAACCTAACGAGCCTTACATTACCCACTACAAATACTCTAAAAAAAATAGACATTACCCATATTGCAGTAGCTATCATAGATCTTTCTCTACAAGATGGCTTAGAAAATTTCCGATTATTAGGTAGTGCTGTTTCAGTAAATGTTATATTCCCAAATGAACATACTGCTTTGAAAATTGTATATTTAAGTAGTATTACCTTTTTAACCGTTGACCTATCCAATTATATAGCATTAGAACGTTTAAACTTATTCTCAACTGGCGTAGAGAATTTAACATTACCAACTACAAACACTTTTACAAATTTAACTATTTGGGGGCATAATTTTATCAACCCTATATCTTTAGCAGCCGTACCTAATATTATTCGTTTAGATATTCAGAATAATGACGCTACACCATTAGTTATTGATCTATCAACAAATTTACAATTAACAAATATATCACTTGCTAATAACGATATGAATACGGTAGATTTAACTAATAACACCTTGTTAGAACGGTTAGATGTTGGCATTAACAATCTCACCTCTTTAGATGTTACGCAAAATATACTTTTAGAAACTTTACGTACAACACGTAATCAACTCCCAACAGTAGATTTATCACAAAATATACAATTAAAACATTTAACTTTATCTCACAATCTAATTACAAGCATAGATGTTACACACAACCTCTTTCTCCAATCTTTTAAAATAGACAACAACCTCTTAACAGGAACAGGAGTTGATTTAACGCAGAATGCCAGTTTAAATTACTTTGATGCTTCAGTTAATCAAATAGAATCTTTAAATATTTTACAAAACCCT
>CAYOFS010000224.1:0-2496 GCA_964403095.1 uncultured Flavobacteriaceae bacterium
ATACAAAACGTTTTAAATTTGCCAAATGAATTTTAGCAGTTCTAGAAATGAGTCCTCTTAAAAATTCATTTTTATAAATATGATGTGTGCTTTCAGCCATATTGTTGGCAAAAGGAAATTCAACAGTACGGGCTGTAATTTTAGAAACAATAGGCGGTGCATTAAAATTGTTTATCCAACTGGTAAATGCACCTTTGTTTTCTGGTCCACCATCCGTAAGAATATGGATAGGTTTTTGTTTATCGTATAAATCATACATTTCAAATGTTTCTTGAAAAAGTTTAGTAATAAATTTACTACCAGCTTTACCCGAAGTTGAAGCGTAATGTAAGATGGCTTTAGAATAATTATCTTTTACAAAAGCTACTTTTTGCATGCCACCTTCTAAAGTTGGTACATAGGTAATATCTACATGTAACCATTCAAATATTCTCATAGCTCTTAATCCCTTTCTTTGAGGTGTTTTAAATTTCTTAGGTTTGTTATATCCTAAAGCTTTAGCATATTTGCTAAAGGTAGATTTTCCACAAGAAACCAATTGCTTCGTTAAAGCATCGTAATATAAAGTAACAAGTGTTTTCCCAAAATTTTTAGGATGTTTTACAATACGCTCAATAGTAAGAGCTTCATTAAAAGTTAATTGGGTAGGTTGTTGTTTGTAACATCTATTAAAGACTTGTAAAGAACAATTTATTTTTCGTTTTTCTCGATAATACCAGTCACTAGATACACCATAAAATGTACAAGCACGTTTTATAGTAACTTTAGAAAGTACTGTAATGGCAACAATAGATGTTACAATATGTTTCGCATTCTTTTTTAGCAATTGTTTAGTGTTGGAAGCTTGTTTAAGAATTTGGTGATAACCATCACTAATTTTAAAAATAAATTGAATCGTTTTTTTAAGAATAATACGTTCATGTATCTTCTGAATATTTTCAAACTCAGTTAAATATGGTTTTACCCAATGCTCAAAATCATATGCTTTATACCTATGTTGTGTCCAATATTGCTGTGTCCGCTTTGGAATACTGTTAACCTGCTGTTGGCTTAACATATTATATGTATATAGAAAAATGATTAATGGATGATAATTTCGTTTGTAAGATTCTGTCATGACATACTTTATTCTAAAAAGGATGTTTTAAACGTAAGTTTTAAGGGATTATTATAGGGGAGTTTAACTTTGTAAACTCAATAGTTTTCAATATATTTACGGTATAAAAGCTGTGTAAAACCCTAATAGAGGCTTTTTGAGTTGTCTATAGGGAACAGAATGATTATTCTGAAGTTTTGGCAGTGGTAGTAATGAAAATTATACATACGAAATAGATGAAAAAAATAATTACTTTATTAATTGGTCTTATACTTATTTCTTGTAAAACGGTTCAGGTAGATCAGCTTACTCAAAAAACTACAAAAACAGTTGTAGAACTAGGTACTATTGGTAGGTATGCAAAAAAAATTGAAGCCAATGTGTTTCAAACCACTACAGTACCAGTATATCAACAAAAAATTAGAGTTTCTGCCAATATTGTTGCTTTTACAAAAAAAGCATTCAATGCCTATGCTCAATCGGCACAACAGCAGCATAAAAAAATAAAAGTAACTTATATAGACTCACTTGCAAATAAACCAGGTTATGCAAATTTGCAAATTTTAGATAAAGTACAATTAATTAGTGAATTGAATGCTGGGCATAACAAAGCTGTGAATACCTATTTACAAAATACCAATAATAATAAATTGATTACTAAAGTATCTGCCTATTTTGATAGTGTTGACCTTCAAAATATTTCGCAGGCAGAAGAAGTGTATTTGATTAATAATAAGCCACAAAAGTACAGTTTAGAATTGGTAGTTAAAGGTAAGGTTCTTGCGAATATAGATTTGTCAAAGGCAGTGCCATTTGCGTATAGTACATCGTCTTTTTGTTGGAAAAAAGAACGTGGTAAAATTAGCATTTCCAATATAACAAGTCAATATGAAAGTTGTACAAAAGGTAGCTATAGAAATGTTGCACGCTTAAATAAAAAAATAGATTATTTTAAGTATTAAGCATGATTTGTTTTTAATAAAATAACCATAACGAACTAAATAGAATTTTGATTTAAGTGGTTCGTAGAAATTAAAAAAATGAAAAAGATATTTACATTGATCTTATTGATAGGCTTGTTATTGAGTTGTGAAGAGATTGTTACTGAAGAGAAAATCACATCAGAAACTGTAGTATTATTAGCTCCTGCCAATGATGTGACAATTGGCATCAAACAAGAAATTTCTTTTAATTGGGAAGCACTTTCAGGTGCTACTAGTTATCAATTGCAAGTTGCTAAACCTAACTTTGCAAGTGCAGTACAAATAAAGTTAGACACTTTAATTAATGAAACTGGTTTTAGTTTAGATTCACTACCTAAGAATAATTATGAATGGCGTGTTAGAGCATTAAATTCTACTTATAAAACAGCATATTTCAGCAATGAATTTGTAGTTGAG
>CAYOFS010000225.1:0-2470 GCA_964403095.1 uncultured Flavobacteriaceae bacterium
AAGCAGTTGTTTTTTAACATCCTTTAAAGAAAGAAGAGTATTATTAGAATAAGTTATGAATTCGCTTTTAATCTTTTTCTCTTTTGGAAATAATATTTTATCCACTTGTTCTTCTATTCCTTTTAAAGGGTTTATTGTTTTTTCTTTATTCATTTTTTAATTGTTTTAAATCAGATTACAAATTAAAGGACGATTTATATTATTACTACAAGGGTTATCTCTTAAATAACAAAGAGTGATTATCCCTTTTTTATTATATAAAGTTTATGATAAAAATGCTACCTTTTAATATTACCCTTAATTTTTCTTACTTTTGTGGATACAAAATTATATAGATGGATATAAGATTCAACAAAAACGAAGATCATAATAAATTACTAATCTCTGAGCTTAGAAAACGACTTGCAAGAGTATATAAAGGCGGTGGAAAAAAACGGATAGAAAAGCATCACACTAAAGGAAAAATGACTGCTCGTGAACGAGTTGATTATCTTTTAGATAAAGATGACTCTATCGAAATTGCTGCTTTTGCAGGAGAAGGAATGTATGAAGAACATGGCGGTTGCCCTTCTGGAGGAGTTGTTGTCAAAATTGGATATATCTCAGGCAAGCAATGTATTGTTGTTGCAAATGATGCTACGGTAAAAGCTGGTGCTTGGTTTCCAATTACAGGAAAGAAAAATTTAAGAGCGCAAGAAATTGCCATGGAAAATCGTTTACCAATAATATATTTGGTTGATAGCGCTGGAGTTTACTTACCAATGCAAGATGAAATTTTTCCCGACAAAGAACATTTTGGACGTATTTTTAGAAATAATGCACACATGAGCAGTATGGGAATTGTTCAAATTTCAGCAGTAATGGGTTCATGTGTTGCTGGTGGCGCATATTTACCAATAATGAGTGATGAAGCTATTATGGTAGATAAAACTTCGAGTATATTTCTTGCTGGTAGCTATTTAGTTAAAGCTGCAATTGGCGAATCAATAGATAATGAAACTCTTGGAGGCGCAACAACGCACAATACTATTTCTGGTGTAGCAGATTATAAAGCAAAAAACGACAAAGATGCTTTAGATAAAATAAAAAAATTAGTTGCCAAGATGGGTGATTATAATAAAGCTGGTTACAACAGAGTAAAAGCTATTAAGCCTAGATTGAATGAAGATGATATTTTTGGCATTCTACCAAAATTACGTCATGAACCATATGATATGCTCGAAATTATTAATAGAATAGTTGACAAATCGGAATTTGAACAATATAAAGAAGATTACGGAAAAACAATTTTATGTGGCTATGCTCGTATTGATGGCTGGGCAGTTGGAATAGTTGCAAATCAACGATTAATGGTTAAAAACGCCAAAGGTGAAATGCAATTTGGTGGTGTAATCTATAATGAAAGTGCTGATAAAGCAACACGTTTTATCGCAAATTGTAATCAGAAAAAAATTCCTTTAGTGTTTTTACAAGATGTTACTGGTTTTATGGTTGGTAGCAAAGTGGAACATGCTGGTATTATTAAAGATGGTGCAAAAATGGTCAATGCAGTTAGTAATTCTGTTGTGCCAAAATTCACCATTATTATTGGTAATTCTTATGGCGCAGGTAATTATGCCATGTGCGGAAAAGCATACGATCCAAGATTAATTGTGGCTTGGCCAAGTGCAAATTTAGCGGTAATGAGTGGTGCATCAGCAGCAAAAGTATTATTACAAATTGAAACAGCTTCCTTAAAGAAAAAAGGAGAAACTATAACAAAAGAACAAGAAGACGCTTTATTCAACAAGATAAAAGCACGTTACGATGAACAAATATCTCCTTATTATGCTGCAAGTAGAATATGGACTGATGGAATTATAAACCCGCTAGATACTAGAAAATGGATATCTATGGGAATTGAAGCTGCTAACCATTCGCCTATTGAGAAAGCTTTTAATATGGGTGTTTTACAGGTTTAACCATTCTTAAATAAAGATTCTAATTAATTATATGTATCAATCTGAATTAGAGCTAGTAAGAAGTGCTTTCATAATCACTTCAGTAGCTTAATAACTTCTGGAGCTATGCTAATTAGCGATACTAATAATTTATTTTTTGATGATTTATCTTTAATATTTTCACTTAATATTTTAGGCTTATTTTTACTGGCTTCTAAATCTCTTATTATAACTACTGTACTAGAAGTATTTTCTTTATAATATTTATCGGCTAAATCGTAAGCTAATAAAATTCCATTTTTACCTTTTTTTAAACTATTATCTTTTTTGAAATTATTCAAGGTATATAATATATTTTTTACTTTAATAGGAGAAATAGGAGGTAATATTTCTCCTGCCAATTCACCATAAGCAACAAAAGATATTTCATCATTTTCTAATAGATTTTCTAATAATAAACGTACGCCTTGCCTAATAATACCAGTTTAACATCAAAACACGCTATAAATTTGTCATCTTTTTCCGTTCTA
>CAYOFS010000226.1:0-2395 GCA_964403095.1 uncultured Flavobacteriaceae bacterium
AAGAAGCAACAAAAAACACCTTTGCACCAATAGACATTTTAGATTATATCTATGCGGTTTTACACAGTCCAACTTACAGAGAAAAATACAAAGAGTTTTTAAAAATAGATTTTCCAAGAGTTCCATATCCAAAAGACGAAAAAACATTTTGGAATTTAGTAAAATTAGGTAAAGAAGTAAGACAAATACATCTTTTAGAAAGTAAAAAAGTAGAAGATTATATTACAAGTTATGAAATGGCAGAAAATGCAGAAGAAGACCATAATTTTGTAACAACAAAAATCGGAAAAAAAGATTGGGAAATAACCAACGTAGAAAAGCAACTTGGAAGAATATGGATAAACGAAAGCAAGTATTTTGATAATATTCCAGTAAGTGCTTGGGAATTTTATATTGGTGGTTACCAACCTGCACAAAAATGGTTAAAAGACCGAAAAGAAAGAGAACTGAAATTTGAAGATATAATGCATTATCAAAAAATAATAGTTGCTCTATCGGAAACAGACAGAATAATGAAAGAAATAGACAAAATAGAAATAGAGTAGATTATCTATTCCTAGCTCAACTCTTTTCAACCTTAATATTCATACGGATATTAAGACTGAAAGGGTTTCAAACAAAAAAACTGTTCAATTAAATTAGTATTCAACCAAAAAACCATAAAGATTGGAGTTCCTTCCCTTTGGGAAGGTTAGGATGGGAATTTTATCCTTCTAGTAATTTTATCAATAATTTCAATATTTACCACAATGGCATCTTCGGGTAAATAGCTATCAATATTTTGAGGCCATTCTATAAAACACCAATTGTTAGTATAAAAATAATCATCAATACCAATATCTAAAGCTTCGGTTTCATCTTCAATTCTATAAAAATCAAAATGATAAATAGTTCCGTTTTTTGCTGAAAAATATTCATTTACGAGCGAGAAAGTTGGAGAGCTAACATTATCAATTACACCTAATTGTTTTATAATCTCTTTAATAAGTGTTGTTTTTCCTGCGCCCATTTCGGCATAAAATAGAAGTATTTTAGTATCTTTAGCTTTTGCAATTAATTGTTTTGCAATTTTGGGTAATTCAGTTAAAGTATAGGTTTCTTTCATCGTTTTAAGATAAATAAAAATTTAAAGAATCAATTATTAAATCGGTTGAAACTTTACAATCAATTTTACTTTTAGCAATATCTTCTAGTAAGACAAAGCGTACTTCACCTTTGATGTTTTTTTTGTCATGCTTCATCAATTCCAAAAAATGATTAAAATCTGTTTTTTCAAAATAAATTTTGCCAAATAAGTTGTCAATATAATTTTTAAGAATAGTTAGTTCTTCTTTTGGGTAATTAAATAGAGTAGTAGATAGGTAAGTTTCGCAAACCAGACCAATAGCTATTGCTTCGCCATGTGTTAAGGTTTTTTTTGTGCTACTATTTAAAAAATGTGTTTCTATTGCATGACCAATTGTATGTCCGAAATTTAATATTTTTCTTAGATTTTGTTCTTTTGGGTCTTTTAAGACTATTTCATTTTTTATTTCAATGGAACGATAAATAAATTCGGATAAGTTACTTTGTTCAATTTTAGAATTAGCCTTGATAATGTTCCATAAATTGGCATCATAACTCAAGCCATATTTGATAATTTCTGCCATTCCAGAAATAAGCTCTCTCTTTGGTAATGTTTTTAAATAATTATAATCAATAACAACCATTTTAGGATTTGCAAATAAACCAATTTGATTTTTTAATCCGTTAAAATCTATACCTGTTTTTCCACCAACCGATGCATCTACCATACCTAAAAGCGATGTAGAGATATTGATAAAATCAATTCCTCTTTTATAAGTGCTTGCAATAAAACCACCAATATCGGTTAACATTCCTCCGCCAATATTGATTAGAACACTTTTTCTATCGGCTTTTAATTCGGCTAATTTATTCCATACATAAGTACAGGTATCTAAATTTTTATGTTCTTCTCCTGCAGGAATTGTAATCAATTCATAAGGTAAATCAATTTTAGAATTAAATATAGGTAAACAGTGTTTTTTTGTATGTTCATCTACTAAAACAAAAAAAGAGGAATAATAACCTTCTTGTAATAAAATGGCTAAGTTAATATAGTAATCTTCCTCAAAAAGAATAGGATATGTTACGGCATTAATCTGTTTCATATAATAAATAAATTATGGGGCAAATTACGTATATTTTTTTGATTTTATCGGTTTTCGGTTTTCGGTTTTCGGTTTTCAGTTTTCAGTTTTTGGTTTTCAGTTTTTGGTTTTCAGTTTTCAGTTTTCGGTTTTCAGTTTTTGGTTTTTGGTTTTTGGTTTTCGGTTTTTGGTTTTCAGTTTTCGGTTTTCGGTTTTCAGTTTTCAGTTTTCGGTTTTCGGTTTTC
>CAYOFS010000227.1:0-2368 GCA_964403095.1 uncultured Flavobacteriaceae bacterium
ACTATATTGGTAAATTTACGAAATTAAGTACTATTTTGTTTTATTTATCAGTTGGGGTTATAATAGGGACTTATATATTTATTGATATATTTATTAAATATACTTACGGCAATGATTATATAGACGCAATACCTATTATAAAAATTCATATTTTATCATTACCCTTAGTGTATTTCGGTGCATTATTAAGTAAATGGTTGATTATTGAAAATTTAACCAGATATTCAATCTTACGACATAGTATGGGTTTAGTTGTTAATCTTTTACTTAACTATTTACTAATCCCTATTTATGGTGCAATTGGAGCAGCAATTGCTAGTATCGGAGCTATGTTTTTTGCGGTAGTTGTGATACTGTTTTTTAATAGTCGGCTATTGATATTATTGAAAATTTTTATTACAAGTTTAGTATACCCAATTCGGAACAATGGTAAATAATATATTAAAAGCTATAACAGATCCTGTTAAAGCAATTAAAATTGTTTTAGGCATAATAACTCGTAAATTATCAGGAGTTCCATTTCTATGGAGGTACTTTATGTTTAAAAAAATAGGCTTCAAGTTTAAAGCGTTCAAATTTGGGATATCTCAGAATAAAAGGAAAAAGAATGTATATTTTAACCTAAGAAGAAATATCCATAGGTTAGAGAAGGGACTGTCATATAAAAATAGAAAAAAAATATTTGCAGAATCATATATATATGAAACTGTCGAGTACTTGTCAATACTTTTTAGTAATCCTAATCTTGATTCAAGCACTAGGATATGGGCGGTTTCAGTATTAAATGAATATTTTAAAGTTGTTGATGCTGAAAATTTAATATTACAGAAATCTTTATTGAAATATGAAAAATTAATTATTGATAGTTCTAAATCCTATGATCACATACCGTATAGTGAGGAGGAAAGAGTTAACTCTACTATTGACTATGGTGAGTTGTATAAATTGGCTTTACAACGTAGATCTGTACGATTTTTTAAAGAGATACCTGTTAGCACCGAAAGTATTTCAAAAGTTTTTGAAATAGCTAAATTGTCCCCAAGCGCTTGTAATAGACAGTCATTTAGATTTCTTTTTTTTAATGATTCGGAAGTAGTTGAAAAAATATCGGCAGTACCAGGAGGTGTAAGTGGTTACAAGCTTTACAATATTGTTATTGTAATTGGAGATTATAGCGGATATTTTGACGAACGGGATATAAATGTTCCCATTATTGATGCTAGCTTAGCAAGTATGTCATTACTATTTGCTTGTGAAACTGTGGGGTTATCTACAGTATGTATCAATTGGCCCAATCTTCCTGATAGGGAAAAAGCAATAAGAAAATTGATTACTATTAAAAAAAGTGAGTTTATTATTATGATGATAGGAATTGGATATGCTGCAAATTCAGGAAAAATATTATATTCTACGAAACGAGATAATCAGGATTTTTTATTATTAAATAAAAGAATTAAAAAACAAACATTACAGGTCGCTTCAAACACGAATAGTTTGTGTGACTAGCAAGTCAAACCCAAATAAGATAAATGAATATATTAATAACTGGAGGGAATACTACAAATAAAGGGGCATATTTAATGTTATTAGCTGTACAACAACAGGGTGAACAATATTTTTCAAATGCCACATTTGTATTGGCGCCCACGATGACAAATAAAACGGAATTAAAGGAAATAGGATTTGAATTTCTCGATTACCCTTTGTTTCATGTAGGGACTAAACGAATTTTTGAATATGGTTTGAAATATCCTTTTTTAATTAGAATAGCAAGTAAATATTTACGAAAAAAAATCTGGCGGGAGTATAAAACTTAAAAATATTGACATTGTACTGGATGTTTCTGGCTTTGCTTTTGGTGATAAATTCGGATTAGTACCGCTTAATAATTTAGAAAAGCAAATTAGGTTTTTTAAAAAAATAAACATACCGTTTGTTTTAATGCCTCAGGCATTTGGACCTTTTACTGGTGATTTAGAAAAGCATGCAAGTAAAGCTTTTTTGAAAGCAGATTTAATTTTTGCAAGGGATAAAGTTTCATATAACAATATTTTGACAGTAAGTAGTAATAGCAATATACATCAGTCGAAAGATATAACACTTTCACTAATGTCAAATGAAAAGTTACCAGATGAAATAAAAAAAAATGCTCCATATTGCTGTATAGTTCCGAATGTAAGAATGCTTGATAAAGCAGATAAAAGTTGGAGAGAAAACTATATCGGGGCATTAGTTATGGGTGTTCAGCTTATTTTAGAAAAAAGTGATTTACATGTTTTGATTCTAATACATAGCTCTACTGCCAGTGGTGATATTGAAGTGGCTAGTAATGTATTAAAAGTTATAAAACAATAACAATTTACCAAAT
>CAYOFS010000228.1:0-2357 GCA_964403095.1 uncultured Flavobacteriaceae bacterium
CTTTTTAAATTTTATTATATATTTTAATTCCACTAAATTTGCAGTAGAGCCATAAATTTGAGTAATTAGTGTGCATAAAAAAAAGGACTGTTATTCACAGTCCTTGCATCTTAATTTATTCCATAATTCTTTTTATTCCTCTTCTTTACGAGGAGTTTCCTCTTCGTCTTCTTTTGATTTAAGAGGTGCATTAGATGGATTTGGATCTGAAATTTCATCCAATTCATTCTCTTTAGCAGAATCTATCTTTTCTGATTTTTTTTCCACTATTTCAGCTTGCTTGATTTCTTCTGCTTTTTCAATAGCTTGTTTTTTACTAGTAGTTTCTGTTTCTTTTTTCTCAGGCTCTACTTGCGCGTTTGATGTTGCAATAAAAATTAAACTTAATACTAATGTTAAAAATACTTTCTTCATAATTTTGAAATTTTAAATGTTAATAAATTATTTATATATCTATATAACGGCATAAAAATCAATTAAGTACTTCAATATTAGCTTGTATTTATATCCGCTAGCTATGACTTTATAAGCGTATAAAAAACAGCTTTTTTTATTAAAAACAATCACAAAATTAAAAGCGTTTTGTAATTAAATTAGTTCTAGTATGATATTAAAACACCAATTATAACATCTTTAAAGTATAGTTTTATTATCTTACCTTTGCCTTAAACCATAAACATTCATATTTTGAAATCAATTGAATACTTAAATACGGGCTATTTTTCTAAAACAGTATTAGATTATTTATCACAATCCGAAAAATTAAACGCTTTTTATGGTTTATTTCCTAATTTAGATGATTTTGAAAAACAAATTAATTTAAAACTTAAAGAATACAATAGCTCTGATAAATCAAAAAGAAAAATTTTAGTAAATGTATTAAAGTCACAGTATGCAAATTGTAGTATTTCAGATAAAACAGCTATTAATATTGATTTGTTATTACAAGAAAATTCTTTCACTATTACAACAGGTCATCAGTTAAATTTATTTACAGGTCCATTATATTTTCTATATAAAATTATTTCAACTATCAATTTATGTGAAGAGTTAAAGATTAAATATCCTAAAAATAATTTTGTTCCTACATATTGGATGGCGACCGAAGATCATGATTTTGAAGAAATTCAATTTTTTAACTTTAAAAATAAAAAAATAATTTGGAATAAGGAAAGTTTTAGTGCTGTTGGCAGATTAGATACTAAAGGTTTAGAAACTGTTTTAAATGAAATTAAAAAATTATTTGGAACGAATAAAAATGGAATTCGTTTATTAAATTTATTTAAAAATGCCTACCTAAAACATCAAAATCTAGCTGATGCTACTCGGTTTTTAGCAAATGAATTATTTAAAAATTATGGTTTAGTCATTATAGATGCTGATAACCCAAAACTAAAACAACAATTTATTCCGTTTATAAAAGATGAAGTTTTAAATAAAACTGCTTTTACAGAAGTAACTAAAACAAATAATAAACTTATAAAGGATTATAAAATACAAGTAAACCCACGAAAGTTAAATCTTTTTTATTTAACTGATAAATTACGAGAACGTATTATTTTTAAGGATAATATATACAAAGTAAATAACACTGATATTACTTTTAGTAAAGAAGAAATTATACAAAAAATTAAAAATAATCCCGAACAATTTTCGCCCAATGTAATTATGCGTCCGTTATACCAAGAAGTCATTTTACCAAACCTTTGTTATATTGGCGGCGGCGGCGAACTAGCTTATTGGCTACAACTTAAAAATTATTTTGATAGTGTAAGTATAACTTTCCCAATCTTATTACTACGAAATTCTGCGCTTATTTTAAATAAAAAACAAGAGCTAAAATTAAGTAAATTAAACCTTTCAGTTGATGAACTATTTTTAAATCAACAAAATTTAATTACTAAAAAAATCACAGAAACATCTAATCTAGATTTAGATTTCACGCCTCAAAAAGACGCTTTAAAATTACAATTTAAAAATTTAAAGGAACTGGCTAAAAAAACAGACAAATCATTTCTTGGTGCAGTAAATGCGCAAGAAAAAAAACAATTAAATGGTTTAGCTAATTTAGAGAAAAGATTATTAAAGGCCGAAAAGCGCAAATTAGCAGATATCTCTACAAGAATAATTTTAATTCAAAATGAATTATTCCCAAAGCAAAGTTTACAAGAACGAAATGTTAATTTTTCAGCATTATATATAGAATATGGAGTAGATTTAATTCCTTTTTTAAAAGATAATTTAAAACCATTAGATCTTAAATTCAGCTGCTTAACACTTTAAAGTAATGAACGAATATTTTAATAATATATTTATAAAAAAAATAATTGATTTCTATGTTTTTAGTAATATCCATG
>CAYOFS010000229.1:0-2354 GCA_964403095.1 uncultured Flavobacteriaceae bacterium
TTCTGTTCTTTCTGATTATTCGTTAAATTTATAAAATGTAAACTTAAGATGTATATAGCAAATAGGGCGTTTTGTGGTTTACGAAAGTTCAGAGCCATTTACAAAGTCCGCCAAATATAAAATTTAGCTTTTAAAAAATGAAAAAGATAAAAACAAAATATTTATATTTGGCTAAGTGCAAAATTGAAAGTTTATCACTTTCTACTGCCCTAAATGCCATATACTAAACGTTGTGTGGCATACAAAAATCACCGACTTCACTCTAAATATTAACAAAGCAATCTATTAAAATTTAGCTAAAAAAAGATTAAATTAATTTTTAATACGTATATTTGTAAAATAATTACATATTAAACATATAAAATGGTTTTAGAGATTCGTTTGAGTAATTTTTTCTCTATTAATGAGGAAGTAGTTTTAGATTTGAGAGCTGGAAACATCAAAACTGCAAAATCTAAGCTTTTATCAAATAATGTCTTTCATTATGATGATATAGATGTTTTAAAAACAATAGCTATTTACGGAGCAAATGCTTCTGGGAAAAGTAATATTATTAAAACAATTAGATTCTGTAATGCTATGGTCTATGAATCTCATAGACATAACGAAAATACACTTTTCAATTTTAAGAAATTCAAATTCAAAGGTTTTACAAATAAACCAAGTACATATTTTATAAGATTTGTCGAAAACAACATAGAATACAAGTACTCCTTTTCTTTAAATAATACTGAAATCCTTACAGAAAGTCTTTATTATTATCCAAATGGGAGAAAAGCTAAAGTTTTTGAAAGAAACGAAAAAGCAGGAAAAACAAAAAAAGAAAAATACTCTTTTGGAACATCTGTAATAAAAAGACCATTTGATGTAGCACAAAGCACTTCTAATAAAACATTATTTATTTCAAGGGCAAGTCAAATGGATAGGGATATTCCAAAAATTATTTTCAATTTTTTTCATCAAAAATTTATATTAAATTACTTATCATATAGCACGGGAAATGCAGATAATTTAATAAAAACCTATAAACATCAATTGTTGAAAGCCCTACAGTTAGCTGATAGTGATATTATTGATTTTAAGCAAACCTTACAAAAAGAAAAAGGGAAAAATTTACGTGTAAATTTGGATACTGAAGAAGCTACTTTTGATGAAACAATAATGGAAAGTCTTGAAATAAATACCTATCATAAGTATTCACCTAAAGTAGCATTTGACTTTTTAAGTGAGGAATCTGAAGGTACAAGGAAATTATTTTTTATTATGTTAACAATTCTTGATGTAGTAAAGAATAATAAAGTTCTTTTAATAGATGAAATTGAAGATAGCTTACATCCAAAAATAATTGAATATATTATCGAAATTTTCAATGCAAGTAATCAATCACAATTAATTTTTTCAACTCACAACACGAATCTCTTGGATTTGAATAAGCTTAGAAAAGACCAGATATGGTTTGTCAACAAGAAAATTGATGGTGGCTCAGACTTATATTCTCTCTATGACTATAGTGACTTTAGAGACACTATGGATGTAGAAAAAGCTTATTTACAAGGTCGTTTTGACTCAATTCCAATTATTGATGATTCGAAAGAAAAACTAATTGAATTTATAAATGAGTAGCAGAAGAAGAAAATCAAGAGGGAAGAAAATTAACCCAACTCTATTCATTTTCTGTGAAGGGGAAACAGAAGTGTCTTATATTAATTTTTTGAAAACAAAGTATAGGATTCCTTCAATTCATATACGCCCAAAAATTAGTGGCAATAAAATAACAGCTGAATACATAAATAATTACAAAAAAGACAAGCCCACTGATGAAAAGGATATGAATTTTTTGTTATATGATTTAGATGTACCGAACATACTTCAGAAACTAAAAAAAATTGATAATTCCATCCTTTTAGTTTCAAACCCAAGTATTGAGTTATGGTTTTTGCTACATTATAAAAATCAAACAGCTAATACGGATAATGCGTACTGTTTAAAAGAATTAAAGAACAGAAATAGAACTTATAAAAAAGGCCTAATTGACAATAAACTAAAAGAAAAATTAAATTTGAAAAGAGATGATGCTGTAAAAAGAGCTAAAAAATTAACTGAATATAAAAATCCAAGCTCGACAATTTACAAATTAATAGAAATACTGAACAACCTCAAAGACAAGTAAGTACGACCACACAACAATGGCTATAATTAATACGGGTTTTAGTGATAAAATGAATATTAACCCATCAAACAAACATTGTGAAAGACCGAAAGTTCAGTCCTTCGAAATCCCGTACTAACCATAGCCGAGACGTTGGTAACCGTTAGATTCTTAAACTTCTTCAGAGTAACGACTCAAGGAGCTG
>CAYOFS010000230.1:0-2331 GCA_964403095.1 uncultured Flavobacteriaceae bacterium
ATAAAAAACAACGCTATAAGTGCTTAGCCTGTAATCGTTTTTTCACTAGTGGAAAGGGTTTAGTACATGAATTAGGTCACTCATTATGGTTATATCATGATAATCAATGTATTGAGAATATAATGTCTCAGAATTTTAATGGTAATTATATTTTAAAAACGAGTCAAATTGGTAAAATGTACAGAACTGCATCAATAACCAATGTTAGACAGTTTTTCACTAAAGATTCTTATACTCATATTCCCATATATGTTTCAAGTGATGAAACATGGGATTTAGATTGGAGGATTTACTCTGATGTAGTTGTGGAAACAGGAAGTGAATTGAGAATAACTTGTAAAACAATAATGCCTCCTCAATCTAAAATAATAGTACAAGAAGGAGCTTCTTTAATTCTAGAAGGTGGAATAATTGAATCTGCAAATGGTGAAACATGGGAAGGTATTAAAATTGAAGGAAATGGTTTTTTCAAATTCTTCCTGATACATCAGTAATTGAGAATAATTACTTTTATGCTTATGTGAGTTCTTATGCAGGTAGAGGTGTAAGTTCAATAGAAGATGATTTATTTGGGTTAGCTGAAAAATTAGAGCTTATTGAAGTAAAAGAACATGAAAGTTATGAACTAAAAGTTTATCCAAACCCAAGTCAGAATAATATTTCATTATCTTCTTCATTTATTATTTCTAAACTTGAAATTTATGAATCAAATTCAAGAAAAATGGTTTTGTCAGAAATTATTAATGATAAACTTAAGGTGATAGATATTTACAAATTTCAAAAAGGGGTATACTTAATAAAAATATATTCTAAAGAAGGAAAAACCTATTATACTAAATTCATAAAATATTAATATGTAAAAGGTTTAAATTATTTAGATAGTTTAAACCTTTTTATTTTTTTAAAGACTTAATAATTTTATACAACAAAGGTAAGTTGTTATAATTAATTTGATAGTAGGTGTTTTCTTTAGCACCAAAACTTAAAAAGTAATTGGCAATTGATTTGATTGATGATCCTCCAAAATTAAACACCTTATAATTACTTAAATATTTTTGAATGGCTTGATCTATTAGATAAGTATTTGCACCATTTTTTCTATTTTTTAAATCGGTTGTTGAAACTAGAATCGTAACTCTTTTATTATGTTTTAAGAAAAATCCAGCTGCTACTAAACAATTATTTTCATCGTAAACGGATAATAATTCTCCTTTATTTTTTGAAATACAAGTTTCTAATAACATCTGTAATCTTTTAAAATCATTCTTATCTATATAAGAAACTTTAGCTTTTATATTTTTGTAAAATAAGTTTAAAAATAAATTTAAATCATCATTCCATTTTCCGTATAAACCAGATTTAACAGCACGTTTTAAATCTTTTTTTCTATCCGAACGAAAGTTTGATTTTATAACATCATAATTATCTAATTCTAAAAAGTGAGTTTGGTTTTCTGTTTTTTCATTATCAAAAAGATCAATTTCATTATCAATATTTAATCTTATATAAATTAATTTATAAATATCAAAAGCTTTTTTTATAAACGGATTGTTGTTGTTGTTGTTTTCATTTATAGAAAAAACACCTAGTTGTAAAACCCATAACGGATTATGAACATATGTAATAAAATATTTTTTTCTAACAGGTAAAGGCATTACAGATTCATAATCACCTAAAACTAGAACTTCCCATTGTTTTTCGGCAACAATATCTAAATACCAAGAATACGCATAAATACACGAATTGTAAGAATTCTCAATACAGATATCGTATTTTTCAAAATCAATTTGGTTGTATTTTAAATGTGTAATTTCCATATTCCATCTTCCTTTAAGGGAAGAGTTTTTTATTATTTCTAGTTATTGATTTATTCTAAATCTGAATCTTCCATTAATTTAATAGCCTTAACCATTTTTTCATACATCAATTGCCAATTTTTAAAACGGCTAAATTTATCAAATGTTTCATTGTGCATTAGCGTTACAAATGTTCCGTTAACTTTTTTCACTTCTTTAGCTAATTCTAAAATAGTTGCTAATGTTTTTCGGTTTGAATACTGTAAATAATCTTTTAAAGTAACATCCATTACAGCAAATGGTGTTAGTTTTAACGGAGTTTGTATTTCATACTCCATATCGTAAAAATAAAATGGGGTACATGTTCCTGCTCTAAAACCAAAGTGCTGTGCATAACCCATAGAATAATCTTCAAATATTTCTAAATCCACTAAATTTTGGTATGTTTCGGGTAAATCTACACGTAAAAAATGCTGTCTAGATTTTGTAATTGGCGTGTTAATTATAGCCTCTAATTTCTTTTTTTCTTTTTTTA
>CAYOFS010000231.1:0-2316 GCA_964403095.1 uncultured Flavobacteriaceae bacterium
TGTACAATATAAAAGTTGGCATAAAGCGTATTTAAATATTTCTTTTGAGCGTGAATCAATAGTGAATGAATGTAACTTGGAGTATTTAAAATCTAGAAAATGGTTTGCGTTTATAAAATATTTGTAGATCTAATTAAACCTTTTATTATTATTTAAGTCAAAAATAAAACTCTTTTTAATGACTAAATTTAAGTTGGATAAAATTACTATTGAAATAATCAGCTTGATTAATCAAAAAAAGGAACGCCAAGCTTTTAAAATAATTGTAGATACCTATAATCAACAAGTTTATTGGCATATTAGAAGAATGGTTTTAAATCATGATGATGCTAATGATGTTTTACAAAACACCTATATAAAGGTTTGGAAAGCTTTGTCTAAGTTTAAAGGTAATTCTAAAATGTTTACTTGGTTGTATCGAATTGCTACAAACGAATCAATTGCATTTATTAATAAACGAAAAAAACAAAACGTTTCGTTAGATAAAATTCAACTTAAAGAACCACAAACTAATAATCAAACTGTTTTAATGACAAGTGATGTTATTCATCAAAAATTATATTTGGCAATTGAAACCTTACCAGCTAAACAACGTGTGGTTTTTAATTTAAAATATTTTGAAGAATTAAAATATCAAGAAATTTCTAAAATTACATCTACATCTGTTGGAGCTTTGAAAGCAAGCTATCATCATGCAGTAAAGAAAATTGAAAAATATTTAAAAGAAGATTAAACCTTATTACTTTTTAACAGTCATATATACAAATGAAAAATAGTAACAAAAATATAGAAAACGAAGCACCAATTTTATTTGGTTTAAAAAAGGAGAATACCTTAATAGTTCCTGATGCATACTTTGATAAACTTCCAGAAGATTTATTAAAAATAGCAAACCGTAAAGAATCTAAAGTTATAAATTTAAAACGATGGTTTATTTATAGTTCATCTATTGCTGCATTGTTTGTTTTTGGTTTTCTAAGTTTGCAGAAATATAATCAGCAAATAGAATTAACCGAATTCAATAATTCTTTTAATGAGCTTACTGCAATGAATTTTGAAACAGATTTATTTATTTCAGAAGAAGATACATTATCCATTGAATTTAATGATGATAATGAACTAAATAACCTTATTGATGAATTAAATTAAAACAGAAAATAATTAAATACGTATTAACGAAGATTTTGATCAATTCTTCAAAATAAATATTATTAACATTAAAAAACACCAAAATGAAACAAATAAAAATTATAATACTTGTATTATTTATCGGATTTATATCCACAGCTTTTGCTCAAAATGGCAATGAAGAACGTAAAAAGAAACGAATTACTTTTATCACAAAAGCTTTAGATTTAAGCGAGGAAGAAGCTAAAGCTTTCTGGCCAATTTACAAGCAAAGAATTGTAGATAAGAAAGAAAAAATAAAGCCTTTTAAAAGAGCTAAAAGAAAAGACAGAAAAAAATTAGAATCAATGACTGATGATGAGGTTTTAAAACTTATGGATGATATGCTTGCTATACGTCAAATAGAATTAGATATTGAAAGAGAATACAAAGCAAAGTTTTTACAAATATTACCACCAAAAAAAGTTGCAAAATTGTACCACATTGAAAAACGTTTCAAGCAAAAAAGAAAGAATAAAATGAGTAAAAAGAAAAATAAACAACATTAAAATTGAGTTTTAATTTTTTATTTAAAGCCTTGCTGTTTTTAACAGCAAGGCTTTATTATTAATGTATATTTATTGGCCTCTCATTTCCAATTCCAGCATAAATATAATTATCGCTTTCTGGTATTAAATTTTTCATTGTATTGCAATAGTCAATTAGAAACTTGTTTGCATCTCCAAGTCCGTAAGTAAAGAAATTTAGTTTTTCCAGTTTCAAGGTGATTTGTAGTCGACCATATTTCAAACTATCAGATTGTAGTCTGTTTGAATTTCTTTTTAAAAACTCATTAAATTTCCAATTTGTATTATTTACAGAAATAAATATTGGTTTTCCTTTTTTATATACAGTTCCAGCAATCATGGAATTTGCAAATTCAGGTTGAATTTTTAAGGAATCTTTTTTTCGAGTTATTGTCAGTCTTTCTATTCCTTGATAAGTACATTGACTTAAATTCAGCCAAATTTTTATAGTGTCCGATTTAGTCAATTTATTTGTCAATTCTACATAATCTGTTTTTAAAGAAAATTTAGATCTTGGTAATTTAGTTTTTCTTTCTGTTTTACAAGAGGCAAAAGTCAAAGTTAAGGTTATACCAGTTTAACATCAAAACACGCTATAAATTTGTCATCTTTTTCCGTTCTA
>CAYOFS010000232.1:0-2313 GCA_964403095.1 uncultured Flavobacteriaceae bacterium
AATAAACGAATTAGCCAAAAGTCAAATAACTTTAATTGTCCGCCTGTTTAATAATTCATTAGGGCTATTCCAGTATATTTTCTTCTTGTGCTAATAATGCGAAAAATTTATTTAGGTTTGGCAAAATAATAATATTTGTTCTTCGATTTCTTGCTCTTCCTTCTTTTGTCGAATTATCTGATACTGGAACATAACTACTTCTACCAGACGCAATTAATCTTGAAGGTTCAACTTGATATTTATTTTGCAACTCTCTCACTATTGCAGTAGCTCTTTTCACGCTTAGATCCCAATTATCCATTACACTTGCGCCTTTTTTTATGGTTTGACTATCTGTATGACCTTCAATAATAACATCCATACTTGGTTCTGAATTAATTATTTCGGCCAATTTTGTTAAAATACTTGAAGCTTGAGACTTAACCCTGTAACTTCCGCTACTAAAAAGCATTTTATCAGATACCGAAATCATAACAACCGTTTTATCAATTCCTACTTCAACAGCATCGGTTAAATCATGATTACTAAACTTATGTCTTAAGTTATACGAAATTGCTAAGTTAATAGAGTCTTTTAATGTACGGGCATTTTTAATTTCTTCATAAGGTATTTTCGCTATTGTTCTGTCAAGTTGTGCTCTTACATTCTTAGAAATAACAACAGAATTATCATCTGCTAAAACTAATTTTTCATTATTCACATTTACTAAGGACTGATTTAAAGAACTATTAGTTTGATTTAATGAGTTATTAGTGTCACTTAAAGTGCTTATTTTGGTGTTATATGCTGTAACACGTTCTTGTATTTTTGAAAACTTAGCTTCTAGAGATTCTTTTTCAAGAGTTGTTTTTTGTAATTCACCTTTTGTGTTGGTCAAATCACTTTCTAAAGCAGTGTATTTTTTTTTCGATACACATGATACTAACATTGTTAAAGCCAACGTAATAATTGCTACTTTCTTCATAATTTTATTAATTTAAGATTTATATACGCCAAAGGTACATCATAAATTAAATAATTCAGAAAAGCATTTTAAATACGCAAAAGATGCTTTTAAATGCGTAAAATTAAGTCAATTTTGCAGCTATAAAACCTGTTGTCCAAGCAGCTTGAAAATTAAATCCTCCTGTAATTCCATCAATATCTAATATTTCTCCTGCGAAATAAAGATTATTAATCTCTTTACTTTCCATTGTTTTAAAGTCAATACTCTCTAAACTCACTCCTCCACAAGTTACAAATTCTTCTTTAAAAGTTGTTTTTCCGTTAATAGTATAAATATCATTTGTTAAAATATTCACCAATTTATTAACGCCTTTTTTACCAATTTCTTTCCATTTTCTATTTGCTGGTAAATCAATTTTATCTAATAAATATAGCCAAAGCCTTGTCTGTAATTGGTATGGCTTAATGCTGGATAAAAATTTATTCGGATTTATTTCTATAATATCGTTTAATTGCTTTCTTACTAATTCGTTATTTAAGGTATTTACCCAATTTACTTGAATTTTAAAATCATAATCCATTTTGCTTAGTAGCCTTGCTCCAAAAGCAGAGAGTTTTAAAATTGCAGGACCACTCATACCCCAATGAGTAATAAGTAATGGGCCTTCACTTTTAAGTTTTGTACCTTGAATATTTATTAATGATTTCTCTACTACAATCCCCATTAATTTAGTAATTGGTTCGCTTGGCATGTTAAAGGTAAACAATGACGGTACAGGATCTTCTATTTGATGTCCTAAATTTTCTAACCATTCTATACCTTTTCTTTTTGGAGAACCGCCTGTTGCAATAACTATTTTATCAAAAACCCGATTTTCATCATCTGCGAAAGCTAATTCCAGTTGATTATTAGTTGATTTTAAGCTCTTTACTCCTTTTTTATATTCAATTTTAATATTTAATCGTTTTGCTTCATTAAAAAAACAATCTATAATACTTTGTGAATTTTGTGATTTGGGAAATACACATAGGTCATCTTGAATAACAAGTGCAACATCTCGGTTTTCAAACCATTTTATTACATCTTTATTATTAAAAACACCAAAGGCTTTTTTTAGTTGCTTTTCTCCTCTTGGATATGATTTTGCTAATTCTTTAAGAGAATCAACCCCATTAGTAACATTACATCGTCCACCGCCAGAAACTTTAACTTTTGATAATACTTTAGATGTTTTTTCAAAAATTATCACTTCTGAATTGGGATAGTTTTCTTTTACATTAATTGCAGCAAAGAATCCTGCTGCTCCACCTCCAATTATAGCTACTTTCATATTAAATTTTGAATATTAAATTTTGAATGTTAAATTT
>CAYOFS010000233.1:0-2305 GCA_964403095.1 uncultured Flavobacteriaceae bacterium
GGTTATACAAAAACCACTTTTTCCCTCTATAGGCAAAATTTTATGTTTGTGTTGCACTATAAAAGCAACTTCTGCATCACTTTTAGATGTCCAATAAAATAATGATTTTTCTTTAGATTTTATGAGTTCATTGGCAACGTAGTTTTCTATAAAAGCACCATTATATTCTGTAAACAGTGCATTTGGTTGTATTATTGTATTTGATGAAATACTTAACATAGCACCTAACAAACCAGTGTCTAACAAGTAAATTTTAAATTTAGAATTATCGGTATAACCAGCAAGTGGTAATTTTGGAATTGAAATTTGATGTGCTAAATAGATTAAACCTGCACTTTTTAGCCAATTAATAGTTAATTCATAATATGATGCTCTTGCGTTTTTACGAACGCTATTGTATTTGAATTTTTTATTTTCTTTTGCTAATTGGTATGGTATGGATTGCCATACTTCTGTTGTTTTTATGGCTATATTTTTTTCTGTATATTTTGAAAAATCTCTTGTGTATGCTTCTAATATTTCATTTTGAAGTTTCCTTACCGCTAAAATATCTTTATGGTTTATATAAATTTGTACAACTTCTGGCATACCACCAATAAAAATGAAGGTTTTAAAATAATTTTGTAATTTGTCATGAATTGCACCAATTAAAGGTTGGAAATTTGTTTTTGTTTGCAAATTTTTAACTAATAAGGCTTCATTATTTGCCATAAGAAATTCTTCAAAACTTAAAGGGTATAATGTTTTAAAATTAACTTTTCCAACAGGAAAACTACTTTCTTTGCCAACACTAACCCCTAATAATGAGCCTGCAGCAATAAGATGTAAGTCTGGCATTTGCTCATAAAAATATTTTAAACTTGTTATTGCTTTTGGTACTACTTGTATTTCATCAAAAAAAAGTAAGGTGTTTTTTATTTCAATTTTAAAACCTAAATATAGACTTAAATTGTTTAGTATTTCTATGGGGTCTAAGTTTTTTAAAAATAAACTTGCTAATGTTTCCTCTTGTTCAAAGTTTAAATAAATATAATTTTGATACTCTGTTTTTCCAAATTTATTAATCAGATAGGTTTTGCCAACTTGTCTTGCTCCTTGTAATAATAAAGGTTTACGGTTAGAATCTACTTTCCAGTCTAAAAGTTCTTTGTATAAAGCACGCTTCATTAAGTAATTAATTTTGAGCAAAGATATGTTTTTATCTCCAAAAAAACGTAAATTAATACATATTTATCTCCAAAAAAATGTAAAATACTTGTTTTTCATCTCCAAAAAAATGTAAATTTAACTGTGCTTGTTTTTAATGAATAAATATAATCTTTATTATTGCCAACACATAGAAAAAGAAAAATAAGTTGATTTTTCAAATTTTTCTCTAAAGATATGGGTACGATTGTTATTCTTATTGGTTTGCAATATTTTTCAATAAATTAGGATAATCAATACGCATACGTATTAGTATACCATTTTTGAAAACAATAAAAAGACCAAACTTTAAAAGTGTTATCTTCTTTACCTAAAATGTGATTTTTTTTAATCTAGCTTTATTTGTATAATACATCTTAATTTGTAATTTTCTATAATATGATTCTGTTATCAGTAAAAAAATAAATGGAAGTATCATGTATTTTTGACGAGAGGCTAAACCTAAGTTATACATGCTTGCTGCTAATAAAATCCAAGCTATTAAAACATAAATTGCCATAATTTTTTTATTTTGAGATAAAACTTTATACCATTTTAAAATTTTAAAATTAATACTTTTAAGCCACTTAATAAATATTACAAGTATGAATAAATTTTCAAGAGAGGCAATAAATTGTAGTATAGAATGTGCATCAAAAAATAAAGGCATAAATAAATAAGCAAACATCTTAATTGGCAAAATAGCGTTTGAAACATCTATATAAGAACTTGAACCATCAGAACGACTTGCTCCATAATCATTATAATATTCTAATCTTTCATTAATATCATTCATTTTTAATTGGTCTATATTTAAAAAATCTATAATATAAGGCACAGATGCTATAGCAATTCCTAAAGCAATAAAGCCAATAAAAATATGTTTAGCTTTGTATTTAAGAGGATTCTTAATAAATAAGGCTATAACTATAGAAGTTACAATTATAAATGCCATGTGTGGCCGAATTAATATGATGAGTAACGAGGATAAAAGAAAAAGAAAGACACTACTTTTTAAATTTTGCAAACTATAGAAAAAAAAAGCAAGGCTCATAAACATTAAACTATCTTTACCTAAGGCGGCAGTCCAAAAATGAAATTCAGGAAGCAATAGAACCAA
>CAYOFS010000234.1:0-2295 GCA_964403095.1 uncultured Flavobacteriaceae bacterium
CGCTGTAATACCAATTGTAAATATACTTGATTTAGAATTAAAATTAGCATCATAAATACCTCGAAGTAATCCATAAGAAAATAACATAATAACGATAGTTAATATTATTTTTATCAATTTTTTTATTCCTTTCATACTTATATCTTATTTAGAAGAGATTATTAAATTCCAAGTGTCTATTTTACTTTTATCTAGTTCTAAGAAAATTCGATAAATATCATTTTCAAATTCATTTGCTTTTTGCTTTTTGATATTTTGAGAAAGTTCTTTTGGCATTTCTAAATTTAAACTCTTTATTGTTTTTTGACTTATTGTACTTAATAATTCAAGAGCTTTTTTTGTTTCTTTGTTATTATTAATATTAAGCACAATTTTCACTTCATTAGCAGAACTTTTTTCATTACTATTTATGTAATATGCAATATTATTTTGCATTCCATTAATACTTGATTTTGTACCAAAAGAAAAATATTCTGTAAATGAATACCAACCTAATTCATCACCTTTCCAAATACCTAAATTACCAATTCCATTTTCAGATAGTTTTAAAATTAATTCATTTACGTTATTGAATATTTCTATTTTCTTTGAATATTTATTGTTTTCTTTCATTTCTGTTTTATTTTCAATTTTTGTTTTACTTTTTGAATTTCGTGCTTCTTTTTTAGAATTTTGACAACTTGTTAAAAATATTAAAAAAATTATAATATTTATTTTTTTCATCTTACATAGCCTTTAAAATTACTAATCATATCTTCATTCTCAAGCATAATCATTGCTTTCTTATCGCCTAACTTCTTTATACAAATTACAGTATTTCTTCCTAAATTATCAGTAGCTGTTATATTACAAAGAGGGTCAGACCCAAAGTGTTTTGTTGGTGTGTATTTAAAAATTGTTCCATCACCTAGTTTAAGTTCAAAGGTATTATCATATTTAATAGTGAAGAAGGCTTGTTCTTCTAATTCTTTACCGTTCATTTCAGTTAACACAAACATTGGAGGTCCATTATAACTATTTTTTGTTGCGGATTTTGGGTCAGAGCAACCTGATGATAAAATTAGTGTTAAAAGTAATATCGCTATTTTTTTCATTTTTATTAGATAATTTTGTTTTCAACGCTAAGATAAACTCTCGTTTCAATGGAGTTCATCGAATGTTGAGCAAAGTTAGGTGAAAAAAATGATAGAGTCAAGTAAAAAAATTTTATAAATCCCACAATTTTTGAGGCTGTTCCAATACCTCTTTTGTATTTGTTTGTAATAATCAAACCATTTTGAGACTGCTCCCCTTTATTCCGTTACCATTTTACAAAAAAAACGCTACATTAATTGTAGCGTTTTTTGTGGTACCTCCAGGAATCGAACCAGGGACACAAGGATTTTCAGTCCTTTGCTCTACCAACTGAGCTAAGGTACCTAATTGCATCTTAACTGTAAAGCTAATTTTAGCTCTAAGCGGATGCAAATATAGACTTTTTTCGTTTTTTAGCACTATTTATTTAAAAAAAACTTCTGATAATTTATCAGAAGTTTTTTGAATCTATTCTTTAGTACTATCTCCCTCTTTTGGTGTTGCTTCTGCTCCTTCACCTTCTGTTCCTTCACCTTCTTCACCTTCTTCACCTTCTAACTCATCTTCTTCAACAACTTCTTCTATCTTAGGTGCTGCTACACGACAAACAACCAAATCTTCAGATTGGTTGAATACAATATTTTCAACTTCAAAATCTTTAATCTGAAAACTATCATTAATATCTAATTCTTCGATATTAACTAATAAATAATCTGGGATATTTTTAGGTAAGGCGGTAATAGATAGTTTTCTGTTTGGAAAAAAGAAAATACCTCCTCCGTTTTTTACGCCTGTTGAAATACCCTCTGTTTTTACAGGTATATCAAGTGTTAAGGCTTTTCCTTCTTGTAATTCATAAAAATCTATGTGTAACAAATTATCAGTAACAGGATGAAACTGTAAATCGTGTAATATTACTTCATAGCTTTTTCCATTATCCAATTCAATTGTAGTTATATATATCTTTGGGGTATATACTAACGGCTTGAAAGTTGCTTGGTCTGCTGAAAAATGTACAGGTTCTCCCTTGCCGTATATAACGCAAGGGACCTTTTCAGCATTACGTAGTGCCTTGGTAGCTTTTTTACCTACGCTTTCTCTTAGAGATCCTTTGATTTTAATTGATTGCATTTGTTTAAATTATTGTTATTAATTTTGTTTTTTGATTACACCTTAATTCCGCAAGTGTCTTCTACTACAAAGCCAAACTGCACGCCATTA
>CAYOFS010000235.1:0-2275 GCA_964403095.1 uncultured Flavobacteriaceae bacterium
CAAGACAAGAAAAAATCCTAATTGTAGTGGAATGTATTGCGTAATTTTGTTCATAGCAACACAAAGATAACTGTTTTTTAAATAAGAATACACAAAGTACAACAAAAACTATCAAACCAAATTTGGTACTTCCTATACTTAGGTCTGTATAAACTTACAGACTAAAATAGAGCTATGGAACAAGTAATGATTGAATCCATGCCTTGTAATTTGTTCTTAATTCTTCATAATTCCGTCCTTTTTGTTTTAGAGCATAATGAATTTTGTGGGGTGGTTTTGCAAACAAGATGTTCTTGGCTTCATCTAAAGCATAATGAACCAATGGAGAAAAATACCCGCTTTTTAGTTTGGGACGGATGAGTTCTAAATCTTTTAAAATAGAAAATATCAAAACTAAATCATCCATTTTAGCTTTGTTTACAGTAAAAAAAGTCTTTTCAGCATCAGAAAATATCTTTTTAAAATCTGCAATGTTGTGTATTATATCCTTGTCTTTTAAATCTCTAATCAATTCATCGAGTTCTTGTTCTTTTCCTAACCAGTCGTAGTAAGGAGCTTCTGTACTTGAGAAACGTTTGGATTTGAGTATGTCGTATCGCTTTAATCCTAAAAGACTTTCCAATTCTTTATAATTATTATTGAGCAAAAAACTATTGGTTTTTAGGGTACTGATTAGACTGGGAATAAAGTCATCGGAAAGGTCATTACTAACAGCTTGTATGTCTGCCTTAAATATATCCGTAATGGCATATTTAAGCATTTTTCGTTCTTCAATATTTTCAATTGAAAACAAGACATCATCTAGTTTGGTCAAAATTACTGTGGCGAGGCTCACCAGTTCATTTTCCGATTTTTTATCAGTAAATTCAATAACTAGTTGAAAGACATTGTTTAGAAAAACTTCAGCATCATGCTTTCTAATTAGCTTTAATAATTGGGTTGGATTCTCGTATTTTTCTTTTATTTTTTGCTCTAAAATGGAGTTCATACATCTAAGCTGTTTGGCTTGGGTTCTTACACCAAATTGATACTTTAAAAACACTAAAATACGATTTTTTTTTAAAGTAGGTCGCTACTTTTGGAACAGCCTCAAAAGTTATGGGATTTATAAAATTTTTTTTACTTGACTCTATCATTTTTTTCACCTAACTTTGCTCAACGTTCGATAAACACCATTGAAGCGAGAGTTTATCTTAGCGTTACCAACAAGCAACCAACGAAACTCAAAACAAGAGAAAACAATGAATGATTTTACGAAAATTGAGAAGTTATTAAGCATAGTAAAATCAAAAATAGATGTTCATAAAGAATTCAAACAAGAATACGACAAACAATTAGCATTTGATTTCAGTCTATTTAACTTCTTCAATGTTGGAGAAAATAAAGTGAGTCAAATTTTAGCCTATTTCTTAGATGAAAAACAAAATCACGGACAAGGGAATTTATTTTTGAATGAATTTGTAAATCAATTTTATAGTAAAGAAATTGACACAACTAATTCAGTAAATATTTGCGAGAAAGTTATTACGAAAAATAGACGAATTGACATTTACCTTGAAATAGGAGAATTAACCATTGCTATTGAGAATAAAATTTGGGCAGACGACCAGCACAATCAGTTAAAAGATTATGCTACATATTTAGAAAATAAATCAAAAGGAAACTTTTTATTATTATATCTCAATCCATATGGTTTAGAACCAACAAACAAAAGTATTACAGATATTTATAAGCAACAACTAATAGAAAAAGAAAAATTCAAAGTTATTAGTTACAAACACGATATAATAAACTTAATCAATAAATGGTTAGTGATTTGTGAAGCGGATAACGTTTCTCATTTTATTAAAGAATTTAAAAAATTCCTTGAAATCAAATTTCTTGGAAATAACACGCTAAATATGTACAAAAACTTACGAGAAATAATCTATCAGAACCAAACAGAAGTGCAAAGTTTAGTCAATGAATATAAAAATATTGAAAATGAGATTGTTGGAAAATTAAATGAAGTTGGTAAAGCGTTAGCAAACGAAACACCTAATATGAATGCTGAGTTAGAGATTAGCAAAAGTGGAGTATTTAATTGGGAAGGTTCAAGAGTGTATAAGTACTCAATTTCAAAAGGAGATAATAAAATATGGATACAATATGTAAAGCGAGAAATTCACTTGTATTCAAATTATTATTTTCAAAATGGAACAGATGCTAAGTTTAAAGAAATTGCAGAAAACACACCTGAATTAAATAATAATATTAAAGTTGATTATAAGAAAAG
>CAYOFS010000236.1:0-2270 GCA_964403095.1 uncultured Flavobacteriaceae bacterium
TTGTGCATGTGTATAAGTTGCATATTGCAACAATAATAAAGTAATCGTAATTTTTAGTAATTGTTTCATAATAGTTTATTTTGAGAATTAGTATTGCTTTTCATTTTGAGTTATTCAATAAGCGTTAGATTTAATTGATTTTATCAATCTCGTCCTATAAATTTATTTAGGACGATATTGGTGATGATTTTAGATAACTATTTTAAAATTAACTTTTTAGTTATAGTTTGTGAATCACTATGTAGTTTTACAAAATAAATTCCTTTGGTATAGTTATTTAAGTCTAAAATATATTTATTATCTTGATAGGTAAATTCGTTTTCACTTATTTTTTTACCTGATATGTTATATAGTGTTATATCTAAATTATGTGCATTATCCCAATTTATATAAAACTTACCATTAGATGGGTTTGGATATATTTCAATAGAATCTAATATTGGATTATTAACCGATAAAGCTCCTGTTCTAAAACGCAACTCAAATCTATCTTCTTGATTATCAATAATATTAGAAGTGAATATGTATGAGCTATTAGATAAGTTATGCAATATATTGGTTTGATAATCATATAAATAAATATTTTGTGTGGTATCAAAAATACCAATTACATTATCTATACTAATTGTATAATTACCTTGCTCAACAATTTCTACACCTAATTTTACAATTTTTGTATCGTTAAAAGTTGCAAGATTCTGGATTGCAAATCTACGTTGATCTCCATCTATGACAGAATAAAAATCAGCATCATTGCCATTTTCTAATCGTTGACTATCTTGCCCGTCTTGATAAGTATCTGTTGCATTATCATGAAAACTGACTAATATTTGTCTAAATAAATCTGTTTCATCGGTTAAATTAAGCCAAACTCTGTCTAAATTAGTAGTTGTTGGACGCATAAAGGTATTATTTGATCCTGTAACACGCATACTATTGTTAAATACTACATTTCCAGCAGTGTTTACATTAACAAAGAAACCTTGACAAGAAGCGATTGTACTTGGTACATTTGTTCCATTTGGGCTAGTTTGAACCACACTTAAAATTGTTCCATCTGTTGATGCAATAGCATAATCCGCAGTAGTGAAATTTAAAGCGTTTGGTCCAGGAGTAGTAGCAGATATTGCGGTGTCATGTGTCCAAAAATAGAATGTCCCGTCTAAAATCGTATTATTATCCGTATATAATTGGTGTATGTCTATTGCTGACGGATACGGGTTACCAATTAAATTTGCATTGGTGTTATAAGTATCATATCCTGTTTGACTGGTAGCATTATAATTATCTAATGTTACTGGTACAGTAATATCTCCGTTATTGAAAGCGCTTGCAATTACTGGTGCTGTATTAGAAAAAATAACATTTTGAGTATGAGGATAACTTCCCGAAGATTCACCCATTGTAATATAACCAACTCCTGGTATAAGCGTACTACTTTGTCCCATTAATTGCCAGTCGTCTCCAGTATCATCAAAAGTATCAGCTCCTGTTGTAATTTGAGGATAGTTGCCAGAATTCATATCAGAAAAATTTACAGTTTCCATTCTAAATATATAATTAACAGGGTTTGTAGCAAATACACTTTCTATAGACTCGTTAGTTATTGGCGATGACCAATAGGTATAATCATATTCTAGGTATGGCGTTGTACTTTTATGCACACTATATGTACCAGCTCCAGTACAGGTACTGGTATTATCTGTTTGTACTAAAGCACCTTGATTTTGTACTGTAATTGTACCTGCATTTACTAAGTCTCCTTCTATTTCTACATAGTGACCATTATTAATAGTAAGTGTTCCAGCAGTAGTTACTTCTAATTCACAACATGTAAAACTCACTGTACTACCTGTATTTGTTGAGTTGAAATTACCTGAGATAATTGCTTTTTTGGTATTATCTGGCGCACCATTATCCCAAGTAAACCCGTTAAAAGTTGTAGTTGTTGCACAGCCACCTGCTGGAGTACCAACAACCTTTACATCATCTATTGATAATGGTGGATCAGCTTGAGTAGCATTATCTGTAAATTTAAAACCAAAACGTAAATCTGCTTGATTATCAAAATTTACATTGGTAAGTGTAACTTGATTCCAAGAGGTACTGCCATTCATAGCAACGCCAACTGCTGCCCAAGTAGTACCGCCATCTGTACTGTAATATGCTTCACCTGTACCACCATCATCTAACCAATAAAAAGAGAATTCTACACCTGTATAACCTGTTGTTACTATTGCTGAAGACATTTCTGTAAAAACGGATTGTCC
>CAYOFS010000237.1:0-2269 GCA_964403095.1 uncultured Flavobacteriaceae bacterium
TATTCAAAACCAATAACATAGAACGTATGAAAATTGAATCGTATGGCTCTATAATTGCGGATACAAATTCTAATTCCGGTACGTTTACGGCTTATAATGGTAGTACAAGTGGCACTGCAATAACAGGCGTTGCAACTGGTAATAATGGTAGTGGATTAGACGCTTATTCTAATGGTGGCACAGCATTATATGCTTATGATTTAAGCTCAACAGGCATTGCTATATATGCTTTAGCTAGTAAACACCCTATATTTGCTAAAAACACAGGTGGTGTTGGATGGGTATTAACAAGTCTTGATGCTTCCGCAAGTTTTACGGGTCAAGATGTTGGAGTTTACGGTGTTGGTAGAGCATCAGATTCAGCAGGCGGTTATTTTGAAAGCGATGATGGATATGATCACGCATGGGTTAGTTATTGGAATGGAACTTCCTATAAAATTATTGGTTCTGGTAATGTTTCAACCATTGTTGATGATTTAGATGGTAATAAAGTAACTATGTTTTGTCCAGAATCACCAGAAATTACTTTTACAGATTCTGGAGTAGGTCAATTAATAAACGGAGAAGCACAAATAAGTTTAGACCCTATTCTTACTAAAAACATTTATGTAGATCATACCAGCCCTTTAAAAGTTTTTGTACAATTAGAAGGCGATTGTAATGGTGTTTATGTAACTAACAAATCGGCTACTGGTTTTACAGTAAAAGAATTACAAAACGGAAATGCTAATGTACCTTTTTCATGGTCTTTAATTGCTACTCGAGCAGACGAAACAAGGTCAAACAGATTAGGCGAAACCAAAACTTCTAAACATGTTGGTGTAAGATTTCAAAAAATAACGAAACAATTTCCTGTACAAAAAATGAAGGAAATTGAAAAAAACCACCCTAAAAATTAATTTTTTAGAGAAGCAGAACAGAAAAAAGATGGCGAATTTATAACGTATCTTGATGTTAGATTGAAAAAAAAGATGAAAAGCACAAAAACTTTGTACGGATTTAGAAATCCGCACATGTTGAGTGCTTTTTAACTTACTTTTTAATTATTTTGTATATATATTGCCAAATATATAAATACCAAACAATAATTAAAACTAACTACAATGAATAAAAAAATACTTTTTATAACAGCTATTATTTTAATAACATTGCAATCATTTGCACAAGTAACTCTTTTTCAAGATGACTTTAATGTAGATGTACCAAATAGTGGTAATACACACCAATTTCACACCTATACAAATTGGGATTCACATACAGAAGATGCAGATGGTAGGCATTTTGAAATTTTTGATGTGGAAGCATTTAAAGCAGGTCCAGTTGCAAATCCAAACCAAAGACAAGGTTTCCCTATGAGTGGTTATGCAATAGACTCTGACTCTTGGGAGTCAAATTTAATTTTCTTTCCAAATAACTACATCACTACAAAGCAACCTATAGATTTAACAAATGTTACAGCACCTGTAAATGTTTCTTTTTTAATAGGTTCATATGCTGCTGGAGGAACAGGCAATTTATATTTAGGTGATAGATATTCAGTTTATTTAACAATTGATAGTACGCCTTCAATTATTGAAAATGAAACACCAATCTATACAGGTTTAATATCTGATTTAGTTACGGCACATTTAGCTGATGCTTCTGCTAGTGCTGTTTTACAAACAATAAATGTAGATAGCTTTATTGGTAACTCATATTATTTAAGTTTTAGACACCATGATAGTTCTAATCAAAATTCTGTTTTAATTGATAATGTAAAAGTAGAAGCCAACTCGACTGCATCTTTAAACGATTTACAAAAAATAGGGTTCTCTTATTTTCCAAACCCTGTAAATAATGTACTTAACCTTAACGCTAATAAAAACATTACGGAAATTAAAATTATCAATACATTAGGTCAAGAAATTATCTCTGTATCTAATATGGCTATACAACATCAAATAAATACTCAAAATTTAGATAAAGGAGTATATTTAGTAAAAATTAAAGCAACTGATTTATCAGGGACTTTTAAATTTATTAAGCAATAATGTAGTTTTCTAAAACCACAAGTGGAATGTTAGTAAGGTTTCACTTGTTGGTTTTAGTTTTTTATATTTATTCAAAACTAACACTTAACCTAATTATTTAGATTAAACGTATAATGTAAGTTCTAGAGCCACAGTAGCCTATTTTTAATATGTTATTTGCTGGCTCTAGTTTTATATAAACAATCAATCCCGTCCTAAATAAATTTCTAGATAAATCAAAAGTACTTATTTTACTACAA
>CAYOFS010000238.1:0-2255 GCA_964403095.1 uncultured Flavobacteriaceae bacterium
TAGAATTAAAAATGGCCTAAAGGGTCTGTGCGCACTTCATGAAGCTTAATATTTTAATATTTTGGTGTAGGTGCGCAGACTCCCGTTAGCAACAATTAGAACGAATGACAACAGACATATTAGAAATAAATAATTTTGTCGTTTTAATTGAGCAATCAAATGACACTAAAACGACTTTCGAAAGATGTGATCTTGACGACCAAGTTATAGGTTTTTCTTTTTATGGCTCAGGGAATGTAGAATTAAGCATCAGTTTTGGAGGTAAAACAAAAACAATAACTAACTCTTCAGGAATTGCAACTTCATTTTACGGGAATAAAAATGTTGAATTTATTCACAAAATATCTCACAAAACGCCTTTACAAAGTGTAAGTGTATTTTCCACATTAAGTAACATCAATAAACTTCCTAAGCAAGAAAAAGATGTTTATACAAACCTTTTAAACTCATTATTAAATCCAAAGGATGATTATGTAGAAGGCCCGTATTTTAATATGACACCTGAAATGCAAAATGCAGTTTCAAAAATATTTAAAGCAGAATATACAGGGACTTTAAGGAAAATGTTTTTAAAAAGTCAAATAACAGAACTTCTTGCTCATTTTTTTGCTCATATTTCGGAAAATAAAAAGGAAACAATAAAAGCATCCGAAAAAGAAAAACTTTACAACGCAAAAGATATTATTTCTAACAACATTGCTACACCACCATCTTTAAACGAACTATCAAAAATGATAGGATTGAACAACAATAAACTTAAAAAGAACTTTAAAGAGTTATTTGGTGTTCCTGTTTTCAAATATCTTCAAAATGAAAGATTGGATAAGGCTCACGAATTATTACGGAACAGCGAAATGAATATCCAAGAAGTGAGTTGGTTTGTGGGTTATGAAAGTGTCAGTTCTTTTTCAAATGTTTTTCTTAAAAAATTTGGTTTTCGACCAAGTAAAGTTAGTAAATAACTTTTCAAACAAATCATAATTCTTTTCAAGCAAACCAATCTTTTAGGTTTGCTACATCTTTGCACTATTAATAATTTAAAAAGTAAAAGATTTATGAAAGTAGCAAGAACAATAACATCAGGAGCAATGATTTGGGTGTTTATATTTATCACATTTACAATAATGAGTTTTATTCCAGTTGTAAAAAATTCGGAAATACAACAAAACCTAATATTGTATGTAGTACTAATTCCAATTGTAATTTTTGGAGCAAAGTTTTATTACAAAAAAGGAGACAAAACAAACGGTCTAATAATAGGTGGAATAATGGCCGTAATTGGTTTATTACTTGACGCATTAATTACTGTACCTTTTGTAATTATTCCACATAGTGGAAGTTATATGAGTTTCTTTATAAACCCATTACTTTGGATAACAACAATTGAATTTATTTTGATAACATATTTTTATTGGAAAATGAAGGTAAAATAACTATTTACAATGAAAAGTGAACAATCAAGACGGAAATTCATTGTAAATAGTTCTAAAATAGTTGCAACTATTATTGGTTTAGTAACATTTGGAAAATATTTTTCAATTGCTCAAACCAAAACCAACACAATTGTAGAAAACCAATCATCAAAGACGGAAATAATAACAAGATTTTAGTTGTCTATGATAGTCAATTTGGTTCAACAGCAGAAATCGCCAAATTTATTGGTGGGAATTTGTCAATAAGTGACCAAATAGTTGATGTAAAAAAGATAAATGAAGTTAGCGATTTGTCTATTTATAAGCATATAATAATTGGAAGTGCCATTCAATACGACAAGTGGATGACGGAAGCCAAAGATTTTATAATTAAAAATGAAGACGAATTATCTACTAAATCTGTTTCATTCTTTTTAGTTTGTTTGGTTCTTTCCAAGAAAACTGAAAAGGCAATTTTAAAAATACCAGATGCACTCGGTTGGTTTGATATACTCCTTTCAACATCCTGACAGCCTGACCAATGTTGATGCACTCATTTATATGAATGATAAGGCACAGACCATTCAATCCCATCAACAAACTACTCGTTACCAATTCTGCAACAGATAATTCTACTTCCAATGAACCATTGACCAAAAGAGAAAAGGAAATTCTCAAACTACTGGTCAATGGTAATGCCACCAAGCAAATAGCCAAAAGTTGACACATTAGTATCCGCACCGTAAACAATCACCGGAAAAATATCATGTGCAAATTGGATATTAAAACGGTATCGGGATTGACCATTTATGCGGTTTTAAATAACATCATTACATTAACAGA
>CAYOFS010000239.1:0-2234 GCA_964403095.1 uncultured Flavobacteriaceae bacterium
TAGACTTAAGAGATGTATCTGCAAGTGGAGGCTGTATAGTGGATATACAGGTGTTGTAGCCAATTGCAGAAATGAAAATCTGAACATCAAAAATGAAGAAATATATTACGAAAATACTCATCCTGTTCCTTTTGATTTCCTGCCAAAGTAAATCTCAAACAAAACAGAATTCGAATATGATTACAATAGAAAAAATTGAAGAAATGTATAGTAATATGCACAATAATGGAGTAGATACAGATATTAAAATGTTGTATGGTTATTTCTTTACTAATTCTGAGCCTGAAAAATTAAAAAAAGTATCTGAAGAATTAAAAAAAGACCGATTTGAATATGTAGATATTTATCCTGATGAAACTAATCAATATTGGTTACATATGGAACGAATAGAAATTCATAATGCAAAAACTCTATTTGAATTAAATAAAGCACTTTATGCAATTGCTGATAAATACGGAATAACTTCTTATGATGGATTTGATTTAGGAAACGCAGAAAAAGGTAAAGGAATTGAAAGAGATACATATGTTGTCCCAGAAGAATTTGAAACAAATGATTTTCAGAAAAACGAAATGCCATTTTTAATTGTAGCAAACAAAGCATTTAAGCATTTCCCACACAAAAACGAATTCTATTACTTTTTAGAAATTAAAACAAAATATAGCATAGATAATGCTTCAAAATTACCAACTAAAAAAGGGTTTGAAGAATTAAATGATTTTGAATTATTCCTCGAAAGTAATTTAACACAAAACGGAATAAAAAACTATTATGTTGGTAGGACAACTCATAATAAAGAAAGAGTATTTTATATTGTAACAAACGAAAAAGAAGGTGCGGAAGGACTTCTGAAATTCATAAAAGAAAACGGAAACCAAAGACAATACAAGTACGAAATAATTGAAGATAAAGAATGGAATTTATATGCTGAAATCAATAAAAAACTGAATAAAAAATAAGAAAAACTGGCTACAACAAAAAATATACTTAATGCTGGCTAATTGCCTAACTCAAAGGTGGTTTTGTGTTTATGAAAGTAAGTGCTAAACTCGGAAATTATTGTATTTTTACCCAGCACTAAGCATATTTAGGTCGTTGTATACAATTAGACCAATGAACAAAACTTTAGGAATAATATTGATATTTATAGTTTTAATTTCTTGCAAAAATGCGGAAAAGGAGAAAACTAAAAACTCTGCAAAAATTGAATTTCAAGAAATAATAAAGGATGGTTACGAATTAAGTAAACCAACTGAAAGTATTAAAAGGGTTTTAGTCCTTTTTGGAGGTTATCCCGAAAAAGCCAAAGACATAAAACGAGAGTTTAAAATACTTGAAATTGCGAATAAAAACAATATTGCTGTTGTTTTTATGAATTATAATCAAAAATTATGGCTTGAAGAAAATGAAAAACAAAAACTTGCAGAACAACTACGGAATATTTTTCTTGAAAATAAATTACCACTAAATAAAACATATTTTGGTGGATTTTCAAGTGGCGGAAATGTTGCATTATTAATTAGTGATTTTGTAACTCAACAAAATTTAGACATCTCACCAAAGGGAGTTTTTATAGTGGATTCACCAATTGATTTGGTAGCATTATATAAGAGTGCCGAAAAAAATATAGCACGAAATTTTTCAGAACCATCAGTTCAAGAAAGTACTTGGTTACTTGAAACTTTAGGAAACAAATTTGGAAACCCAAACAGTAACATTTCAAAATATAAAGAATATTCAATTTATACTTCAAAAACAAATAATATTGATAACATAAAACATTTAAAAAATACCAAAATTAGATTTTATACAGAACCCGACATACTTTGGTGGAAAGAGAATAGAATGGCGGATTACGACCAAATGAACGCTTATTATATCAAAGGACTTTCAGAAACATTGAATAAATTAGAATTTAAAAATGTTGAGTATATTCCAACAATAAACAAAGGTTACCGAGCAAATGGAGAGCGACATCCTCATAGTTGGACAATTGTGGATAAGGAAAATTTAATAAATTGGATGTTAAACAAAGAATAACTGTGTACAACAAAAAATATACGTAATTGCGGGTTTTGTGCTAATTCTAAAGTTTGTATCTTTTAACAAAGTTTAGTGACAAACTTAAAGATAAGTGCTTATAAAGTCCGCAACTACGCATATTCAAATCGTTACCTGCAATCCCAAAAATGAAAAATATACTGCTAAAAATCACACTCTTAATTTTTGTTTTC
>CAYOFS010000240.1:0-2209 GCA_964403095.1 uncultured Flavobacteriaceae bacterium
GTTAAAAATAAAAAACTCACAAAATAACTAAAAGTTACATTGGGAGTTTTTATTATTGTATAGTTTACAGTAAAATCGTTTATTTTACTAATTAAGCGCTTTGAACTTTTTTAATTCTTCAATTAATTTAGGTACAACTTCAAAAGCATCACCAACAATACCATAATCGGCTGCTTTAAAGAAAGGAGCTTCGGCATCGGTATTAATAACTACTTTTACTTTAGAGGCATTTACACCTGCTAAATGTTGTATTGCTCCTGATATTCCAACAGCAATATAAAGGTTTGCTGCTACTTGTTTTCCTGTTTGACCAACATGTTCAGAATGTGGTCTCCAATCTAAATCGGATACTGGTTTAGAACAAGCTGTAGCTGCTCCAAGAACTTCGGCTAATTCTTCTAACATTCCCCAATTATCACCAGATTTTAATCCACGACCACCAGAAATTACGGTATCTGCATCTGCAATAGTTACTTTGCCTGAAGTTTTTTCAACCGATTCTAATTTAATTTTTCCATCGTCTAAACTAGGTGAAAATTCAGCTATATTACTACTTACAGTACTTTCGTGTAAACCATACGAGTTTTTAGCTAAACCAATTAACTTATTTTCACTATTTATAGTAGTGAATTGAAAAGCTTTATTTGAAAAAGCCTTACGTTTTACGGTAAAAGCATTGAGATCACTAGGTAAAGCAACAACATTTGAAGCGTAACCAGCATCTAATTTTACGGCTAATAAAGGCGCTACAAACATATCGTTTGCACTTGATCCAAGGATAACCACATTAGCATTATTTTCTTTTGCTGCTTCTGCAATAAATTCTGCCCAAACAGAAGCATCTGCTGTTTTTAATTCATCACCTTTACCAATTAAGATATTTTTAGCACCATATTTAGATAACTCACTTGTATTTTCTACAAAAGCAGTTAAGGTGATTAATTCTGTATTCATTTCTACGGATAGAGCTCTTGCATAAGAAACTGCCTCTAAAGCCGATTTTTTAAATTTTCCTTCCGATGATTCGGCAAAAACTAATACTGACATATTTTTTTAAATTTTAGACTATTAGATTTTAGATCTTGGACTAATTTACCTAAATAGCATATTTATATTTACACACATTTTCTTAAGATAAAAACAAGCTAGTGTCTTATTATCTTTAAGTCTAGTGTTTTTTTTAAATTACTTTTGCTTCATTATGTAATAAATTCACTAATTCGGCTACGTTATTTGCATCTACTATTTTACAAGCAGATTTTGCAACTGGCTTCTCAAAACTAGCAGCTGTTGTTTTTGTATTAAAATCAACAGGTTCAACAACTGTTAAGGGTTTTTTTCTAGCCATCATAATTCCTCTCATGTTAGGAATACGTAGATCTTTTTCTTCTACAATTCCTTTTTGACCAGCAATAACTAAAGGTAAACTAGTTAATAAAATTTCTTTTCCACCATCTATTTCTCTAGAGACTTTAACATTATCTCCGTCAACATCTACTGCTACAGTTGCATTTACAAAATTGTAATCTAATATTCCTGCAAGTAAACCAGGGACCATTTGACCGTTATAATCAATAGATTCTCTACCAGCAATTACTAAATCATAATTACCATTTTTAACTACCTCGGCTAATTGCTTTGCAACTGAAAAACTATCAATTGCAGGTGTATTTACTCGTATAGCATTATCTGCTCCGATAGCTAAGCATTTACGTAAAGTAGAATCACTTGCGGCTTCACCTACATTAACAACCGTTATACTTGCTCCTTGTTTCTCTTTAAACCACATAGCGCGAGTTAAACTATATTCATCATGTGGATTTATAACATACTGCACGCCATTAGTATCAAATTTTGTATCACCATCGGTAAAATTAATCTTTGATGTAGTATCTGGAACGTGACTTATACAAACTAAAACTTTCATAAGTTATTCTTTTATCATTTATGCTTCAAAATTACGGAAATATTTTCAAATATACTATGCATGCATAATAAATTTTTTCTTTTTGTGTTAAAACAAGACCTATTTAGACTTAATTTACATTATTCATAGTTATTTCTATTACAAAGTCAAACTACCTGCTAACTATAATTAACCCGTATTATTTATAGGTTTTTGTTATGAAAAGTCAAAATACCAATAGAAACCTAACGAAGTGGTTCACGAACACTTTTAAAAAATAATGAAAAAGGAGTGAGCTAATTG
>CAYOFS010000241.1:0-2186 GCA_964403095.1 uncultured Flavobacteriaceae bacterium
TATCTTCTTTTTTAGAAAACTGATGTGGTATTTGAATCGGGTCACTTTCAATAAATTTTGGCTGATTGTATTGACTTACCTTTTCATTTAGAAATTGTTTTAATTCTTTATTTATCATAAGTTTATTTATTTTATCACGATTTTTACGTAGAAAAGCGTATTAATTTCACGCAGAGAATACAACCCTAAAGTTAAGGCGCAGGATTAGGTTGCGTTACAAAAACCGCTTCAATTTCTTTTAAAACTTCTTTTGATAAAACAATATTTATACTTTCAATATTTTCTTTTAACTGAGTTAAACTAGTTGCGCCAATAATATTACTTGTAACAAAAGGTTGTTGATTAACAAAAGCCAAAGACATTTGAGTAAAACTCAAATTGTGTTTTTTAGCAATATTTGCATATTTCTCAACAACAGTAGCTACTTCAATACTATTATACCTTGCCATTTGTGGATATAATTCTACTCTTGATTTTGGATGTTTTTGTCCGTTAAGAAATTTACCCGATAAAATACCAAAAGCTAAAGGCGAATATGCTAATAAACCAATATTCTTTTTTATAGAAATCTCAGCATTACCTATTTCAAAAGTTCTGTTAAGTAAACTATACGGATTTTGAATACTAATAGGTTGTGTTAAGTTTTTGGCTTTTGACTCTTCTAAATAACGCAAAATACCGTAAGGTGTTTCGTTTGATAAACCATAATGACGGATTTTCCCTTGTTTTGTTAAATCATTTAATGTTTCTACAACCTCAGTAAAATTTTCTTGCCATTGTTCCTCTTCAAAATGACGATAATTACGAACACCAAAGCAATTAGTTTTTCGTTCTGGCCAATGTAATTGATATAAATCTATATAATCGGTTTGCAAACGTTTTAAACTTTTTTCAATAGCATCATTAATTGCAGCTTTTGAAAACCCCATATTATCTCTAATATAAGATAATCCTGGTGATGGACCAGCAATTTTAGTAGCTAAAACTATTTTATCTCGATTACCTTTAGCAATCCAAGAGCCAATAATTTTCTCTGTGCTTCCTTGCGTTTCTTTTCTTCCTGGAACGGAATACATTTCGGCAGTATCTATAAAATTTACACCATTATCTAAAGCGAAATCTAATTGTTGATGACCTTCTTTTTCGGTGTTTTGTTCTCCAAAAGTCATTGTTCCTAAACATATTTTAGAAACTTTTATGTTTGTATTGGATAGTGTGGTATATTTCATTTGATGATTAATTAACGATTTTAATATGCCTTTATATTTTGTTGGTAGCCGTTCTAATTATTCAGATCATAAATTATTTCAAATTCATTATTGATATCTTGCGAAGTGCTAAAATCATAATATTTTTTAATAACTATTAACCTATACCTTGTTTCTGATATTTTATCAAAATATTTAATTTCATTTTCATTATCTATGATAAGATTTTCAATTAAATGATTTTCTTTATCTAATTTAACAACAAAACCATTTCTAGAAAACTCAACGAAACCATTAGGACAACAATTCAAATCATAAGTTATATTTTGAAATGGTAAATAGAATGAAATAAAGTCGTTGTTTCTTTTTATTTGTATCTCTAGGTCGTAAGGATATGATGAATAATTTGTCGTCTCTAATAGAATATTAGAATTTATTACACCATCATTATTTATGTCAATTAAACTTTGAGTAGATGTAAAAGAAGTTATTTTATATAACTTTTGCTTTAATTGAATGTTTTCTTCATCATATTCATTAGAACACGAATAAAATAAAATCAAAAAAAATGTTGTTTTTAATATTAATTTCATGATTTTTAGTTTAAAACTATACCGATATAAAAAATATAGGTATAGTAATTTTTAAATGGCTACCAACGACTTGAATATGCGGAGTTGCGGACTTTAAAAGCACTTAACTTTCGGTTTATCACAAAATTTTGTTCAAAAATACAAACTTTTGGTTAAGCCATAAAACCGCAATTACGTTTACATTTTGTTAGCGTGCGTTTGATTTATGCATTTCTAAATACTCCTTCTCTAAAACGACAATAGTGAACAGATAATTTAATCAAGAATAAGTAGAAACCATAATTTGAAAATGAAAACAATCTATCTCCTCCTTTTGATTTGTATTTTTTATCATATGTATCATCTTCAAATATACTTATTGGTAGTGTAATATTTATATCAAAGC
>CAYOFS010000242.1:0-2164 GCA_964403095.1 uncultured Flavobacteriaceae bacterium
AAACCAAAATTTTATAAATTTACACTATGAATTCAATTGTTGAAGAACCAGTAGTAACGTATAATCAACTTAATTTAAGTTTTACAAACTATACAAAAGAACGTAAACTTGAACCACTTGTAAAATGGGCAGGTGGAAAAGGACAGGAATTGAAATATATCATTCCAAATCTTCCTGACTATTTTGAAAATTATTACGAACCTTTTGTTGGTGGAGGTTCAGTTTATACTGCAATTCAAGCAAAAGAATATTTTATAAACGACAAATCGCACGAATTAATTGATTTATATAAAATCATAATTTCTGACGAAAGAGAAATGTTTTTTGAAGCAATTGAGGAAATAATTCACAATTGGGAAGTTTTAGGAAATATTTCAAAAAAAAATCAAAGTTTTTTTATAAAAATCTATAAAGATTTTGCCTGCGACAAAATAACTAAAGATATTTTGTCCAACAAGATTTATGAGTTTATTTTAAAAAAATCAAAAGAATTAAAAGGACTTTTTTCATCATATTTCAATTTCAATATTGAGAATTTCCTAAAAGAAATAAAGAAAAATTTAGTTCGAAAAACTTCAAGAATGAAAGTTCTTGAAAAAGAAAAAGGAAAATTACCTGACAAAGATATTTTAGACAATATTGAAACTGCATTGAAAAGTGCGTTTTATATGCACTTTCGACATATTTACAACTTTCATAAAAAGTACGAACTAAACCAAGCATTTTACACAGCAATATTCTTATTCATCAGAAATTATGCTTACTCTGGAATGTTTCGATACAATTCAAAAGGAGAATTCAATGTTCCTTATGGAGGAATTGCATACAATAACAAGAACTTTATAAAAAAAATAGAATATTTAAAATCAGAGCCTTTACAAGAATTGTTATCTAAAACAAATATTGTTAATAAAGACTTTCAAGACTTTTTTAATATCTATGAACCTACAGAAAATGATTTTATTTTTTTAGACCCACCATATGACACAGAATTTAGCACGTATGCTCAAAACGATTTTGTTAAATCTGACCAAAAAAGACTTGCTGATTTTTTAATTAATAATTGTAGAGCAAAGTGGATGATGATAATAAAAAACACAGAATTCATTTTTGATTTATACAATCATCCAAATATTAAAGTTTCAACATTTGACAAAACTTATTTAGTAAGTTTTATGAACAGAAATGATAAGAATGTTGAACATCTTTTAATCACAAATTATTAATAGAAAGAATGGCACACACAGAGGCACAAATAAGAAGAGCAATAAAACCACTATTAACTGTTTATGGAGAATTAAGTACAACAGAGGTTAAAAATTTGTTACACACAGTTTTAATTTTTGATGCTGAAGACAATATACAATCTAAAACTCGAAATGAAACTCTCATTATACAACGTATAGGTAATATTGTCGCACATCAAACGAATAAAATAAAAATTTATGATGAAGGCTTTATAGTTGATAAAAATTATAGACCAGCAAGATTCACTCTTTTAAACCCAATTTCTAATGTGGTTATTCAACCAGATGAAGTAACAGCAATTAAAGAAAAAACAAGGCGTTTTATTGGACGTAAAGTTGACTGGGAAAAACTTAGAGATAGGAATAATGAAATAGGAGACCAAGGAGAGGAATTTGTATTAGAATTTGAAATTGACCGTTTAGTTGAAACTCTTTCATTAGAAAGAACAATAGCAACACAAAATGTTCAACATTTGAGTAGATTGCAAGGAGATGGATTAGGTTATGATATTTCCTCAATAAATGATAACGGTTCTCCTCGTTATATTGAAGTTAAAACAACCAGTGGAAATTTCAATCAACCATTTTTTATGAGCGAAAACGAAAGAAGGTTTTTTGAGGAATATGGAGATACCGCCTTTATTTACCGAGTATATAACTTTAAAAGAGAAGAACGACACGGAGATGTTAGAATTATAAGCAGTAGCGAATTGTTTTCAGATTTTACCTTTGACACTACTACTTGGAAAGTAACACCAAAATGAAAACACTACCTACAACAAAAGTAATCGTTGCACAAGAGGTATTAAAAAAGTCAGTTATCAATAATTTTCGTTGATTTAAGCGTTTTTATAAATTCACAAGACATAAATTTTGGTATTTTTCAAGTTGCTTAAAAAAGCTTATTTGACTTAATA
>CAYOFS010000243.1:0-2152 GCA_964403095.1 uncultured Flavobacteriaceae bacterium
TAAACCTAACGTTTAGTGTAAGCGTAGTTGCGGATTTCAAGGCACTTACCTTTCAATTTAACACTAAACTTTGTTCAAAGATACAAACTTTGAATTTAGCACAAAACCCGCAATTACGTTTACATTTTGTTGTGTGTAGGCTTTATTCATTATTAATTTCATCTTTTATTTCTTTATAAGGAATATTTTCTTTAATTACTTTTCCTTTGCTATTTATCAAATAATATTTTCCTTTTTTCTGTGCATAAAATTCGTTTACTTCTTTCCCTTCATATTCTAACTCAAACCAATCAAGATATATTTTATCATATTCAATTGGAAGAATTGCTTCTTTTGAAGCGTTTAGTAAACCAAACTTACCATTGACAAAGACTTTTATATATTTGCCTAATAATATAAAATCGTCATAAATTGGTTCTAATAAAATTTCACCTTTTCTTGATATTAGACCTTTTTTATTATTTATAGTAATGAAGTGTGCTTTTGGTCCATATTCAACCCAATTAGAAATTTCATCATATTTTAAATCAATAATTACTTTTTGTTCTTTATTAATAACGCCAAATTTATTATCAATTTTAACAATAAACTTGTTATTTTCATCATAATAACAAGGTTCTAAATATTCATAAATTGTTGGAATAATTTCTGTACCGTTTTTGTCTATTATTCCATATTTTTCGTTTTTATTTATTATTAGGTAATTAAACCAACGACCACTATTTATCGATTTTAAATTTATTGGAATGATTATTTCGTTCTTTGAATTAATTACTCCGTATTTTCCGTTCTTTTTTACAATTGCTATTTCATTTCCTTCAAAAGAAGTAATTTCATCATATTCAAAAGGTATTATAATATTTCCTTTACTATCAATAGAACCAAATTTGTTTTGAGAATTATTGATGATAAAATGACTTGTGTTAATACTGTCTTTTTTTATATAATCCCAATCAATACTTTTATTATCGACTTTTAATAGTTCTTTACCTTTAACATCAAAAAGCCCATATTTTGATTTCTTTTTTAAAATGAAAACGTCATTTTCATTTGAATACCTTTTTGGAAGTTCTACTAAATCATATGAAGTTGGAATTACTTCATTTCCAAATTCATCAATTACTCCGAAATGTCTATTTTTTTTCACTATTGCAAGTCTATTCTTGTTGTATGGATTTGCTTCTTTATATCTACCAAAAGGTATTTTTACTTTAAAGTCGTTGTCTAAATATGCAAATTTTTTGTTTTTTTGCACCAAAATTAAACCATTAGATAGCATTGTGTAGTATCTATCTTTTATTTCACTTTCATACACTTTGTCATAAATAAAATCTGTAAATTGAATTCCTTTGTTGTTAAAAAATGACCATTTAAATTTTTCATCATCAGAACCAAAAGGAATTGGTGTTTTTGATTTACTTGGCTGTCTAATTCCTACAATTACAAAATTGTCAACCTTATTGTAATCTGCTTTATCATATATTATCGGAATAACAACTTTTCCTTTTTTATCTATAAATCCGACTTTATCACCTTTCCAAACTCTCGAAAGTCCACAACTATAAAAGTATCCAACACCATTATAAAGAAAATCAATAATAATTTTACCGTTTCGGTCAATAAATCCAGATTTTCCGTTTTTTTTAACTGGTGCTAACCCTTCACTAAACACTCCAATATCATCATATTCAAAAGGAATTATAATTTTACCGTTTCGGTCAATAAATCCAGATTTTCCGTTTTTTTTAACTGGTGCTAACCCTTCACTAAACACTCCAATATCATCATATTCAAAAGGAATTAAAATATTTTCTTTTATATCAATATAACCTTGCTTATCTCCTTTGTGAGCCAAAATCATATTTTTATCATCTATTGGATTAAGAAATTTATATTTTCCTACTTGAATAATTGTGTCTCCTTTTTCATTTAAGTAACACCATTTATCATTCTTTAAAACTCGTCTAAAAGTTTCTTTTTTTTTGGTTTTTTGGTTCTCATTCTGTGCAGTTGAATTACAAGAAACTAATGATATAAATAATATGTAATATGCTATTTTTTTTATCATTTTTTTGAGTTCAATTTTTCGTTATGGGCTTACACACAACGTATTGTGTAATATGCGTTGCGTGTTTAGGCAACTAATTTAGTA
>CAYOFS010000244.1:0-2138 GCA_964403095.1 uncultured Flavobacteriaceae bacterium
AAGTGGAAGAGAACGTTTAAAAGATAAAGGATTGCTTTAGTTTTTTGAAAAGAGAGAAGAGAGAAGAGAGAAGAGAAAAGAGAACGGAAGATTCTTTAGGTTTCTTCCCTTAGGGAAGACGGAAGATGGGATAGAAGAGAAGAAAAACCCCATATAAATTTGTGAAATTTGTGGCTAAAAAACAAAAAAATGTTAAAAAGATATTGGAATAAAAGTGCAAAAAGTAAATTAACCCTAATAATTTTAGTAATAATTTTAGGTTTGACATTATTTATATTAAGAGATGATATTCAACCGTATTTTCTATTTGTGAGGAAGTATATATTTATCATTCTATTAGTAGTAGGACTATTGTATTTATTCATTAGAAAAATAAGAAATAGCGAGTCTAGTTTGGGTAGAATTGTGTCCTTTTTTGTAATGTTATTGCTTTTTGGAATACTTTATTTTGTAGGGGCAAAAACAGGTATGTATGCTTTTATGCAAAAATATAATATATATAAAAACTTAGACTTAACTCAGATTACAACATTACCAACAACACGTAATGAACGAATTCAGCCATGGAATAATATCAGGACAATGGCTTATGAATCGATTGGTGAAACAGAAGAAATTTCCGAGCCTCAATTAGTTAGAATTGATAATGAAAATCGTTGGACAATGGCAGTACAACCTGCAAAAGAATACGTTTGGCAACGTGTAAGTGATGAAATAGAAGAAGTTTTTACAGTGCCAAGCGCTACGGCTTTTCCTAGATTTGCAGGTGAAAACAGGCAAGAAGTAATCTTTTCTATTGGCGAATCACTATCGTTTAGTCGAAACACGTATAATGCCGTTGTACAGAAGTTCAATCCTTGGCAATATGTAAATCTAGAACCAAGTGAAGTTTTCTATATGAAAAATGATAGTAATCAATGGGTTCAAGTAGTTAGTTTAACTAAATGGAAAGGCTTTTTCTTTCCTTATCCAACTTTTGGAGGAGTAATGGTTATTAGTAATGGCAAACATACCTCAAAAGATTACTTGGAACGTATTTTATTTGGAAAAGGAGAATTTGTTAGCCCTGAAAAAATGAAGACCTATCCTTATTTACAAAAACAAAACACCTTAGCCGAAAATGTATCTAGACTTCAAGCAGAATCCTTGATGTTTTTAGGAGGTTTTACAGATCCGTTACCATGGAATATGCATACATCGGTAAAAATACCAGATTTGCCAGACGATCAAAACCAGCAACCATTTATAACCGATTTTGATTTTTCAACGGTTGATCAAAATGCATATACAGGCTTGTACCATTGGTTTGGGTTAGAACCAATAGGAGGTAAGAGAACAAGTTTATCGTACTCTGTTTTTATTCCTTCCGATGGAAGCTCACATATGATGTATTACGATCATGTTAGCCGTAAAGATGGTTTTGCAGGAGTTTCGGCAATGCCTTTAAAAGTAATGGAATCTAAAAAAGAGTTTGATTGGAGTATTAATAAACCAGTAGAATTTAGACCTTATATAAAAGATATTGCAGGTAAACGTAGAATGTTTGTATTATCAACTATTGCTGCAAAAAGAAAAGATAGTCGTCATTTTGACGGTTCTTCAACACCAGATTTAGCGTTGATAGACATGGAATATAGAGATGTGATTTGGGTTGATGTAAAACAGCCGCAAAAATGGGGCGAAACTATTGTGAAGCAATTAGGAATAGTTTGGAAAGAAAGCGAAAAAGACAATGAATTTTTTAAAAATTGGGATGCAAAACAATTGGATAATAATACTATTAATACTGTTGATGCAAAGCTTATTGATTCGATAATGGAGTCTTCATCTTTTTCAAAAGAATTATCTAATGAAGAAAACAAGGAAGTAATAGATTCGTTAGCCGCTAAGAGTTCGGATAATAAAGAAGCTAATAAGTTGTCTAAAAAAGATAAAATTAAATTACTTGAAGCAAAATTAGATTCTTTGAAAATTAAAAAATTAGAAGCTGAAATAAAATTAATGCAAACAAAAACAAAGGCTGATAATATAGAGTAAGTAATTTAAAATTGCCGTAAAAGTTGGGAATTAATAAAGTGATTTAATGAATATATTTTTTTTGACAGAAAAAACCTGTATTGAAAAAGGGCTTTAGCAAC
>CAYOFS010000245.1:0-2128 GCA_964403095.1 uncultured Flavobacteriaceae bacterium
AAATACGCTAAATGAATTTAAAATATTTTTTTGTTTTTCAATCTTTGAATTTTAAATGACGAAAAACGGAAAAAGATGAATAATTTATAGCGTATTTTGATGTCGAATAGGTATTACAGCATGATTAACAGATTGCCATGTTATTTATAAGATTCCTCCCACGTAAGAATAACATATATTAAATATCTTCAAAATTTACAATAGAACTTAAAAAATAACGACCTTTGCTTAAAGTTCATCATCAAACGAACTCTCACAAGTAAAAATGAACACATGAAATATTACATTATTGCAGGAGAAGCTTCTGGTGATTTACATGCTTCCAATTTAATGAAAGAAATCTTTAAAAAAGATAAAGATGCCACTATTCATTTTTGGGGTGGAGATTTAATGCAACAAGCTGGAGGAACATTAATCAAACACTACAAAGAGCTTTCTTTTATGGGGTTTATAGAAGTGTTAATGAATATCATCACTATTTTTAAAAACATCAGTTTTTGTAAAAAAAACATAGCTACATTCAATCCTGATATAATAATTTTTATTGACTACTCTGGTTTTAATTTACGAATAGCAAAATGGGCAAAACAACAAGGTTTTAAAACTAATTATTATATTTCACCACAAGTTTGGGCTTCACGTGCAAACAGAGTTCCTAAAATAAAAAGAGATATTGATAAAATGCTCGTTATTCTACCATTTGAAAAGGAATTTTATAAAAAATACAATTATGATGTTACTTTTGTTGGACATCCATTAATTGATGCTATTGCAGATAAAGATTATATTGAAGAAAATCAATTCCGTAAAAAATACAATTTATCTAATAAGCCAATTATTGCACTACTACCTGGAAGCAGAAAACAAGAAATCACTAAAATACTTTCTGTAATGCTTAAAATGGTGGATAAATTTAACGACTATCAATTTGTAATTGCAGGAGCGCCAAGCCAACAATTTGATTTCTATAAACCTTTTATAAATAATAATGTAGCCTTTATATCTAATAAAACATATGATTTATTAGCTGTTTCTCATGCTGCTTTGGTTACTTCAGGAACTGCAACTTTAGAAACTGCTTTGTTTAAAATCCCTCAAATTGTCTGCTATAAAGGAAGTAATATATCATATCAAATAGCCAAAAGAATAATCACTATTAAGTTTATATCTTTAGTGAATTTAATAATGGATAAAGAAGTTGTAACTGAATTAATTCAATCTGATTTTAACGAGATAAGATTAAAAAAAGAACTAGAGCTTATTTTAAACAAAGAGAAACGAGAAGAAATTTTTGATAATTATGATAAATTAGAAAAAATTCTTGGTGGAAAAGGTGCTAGTAAAAAGGCAGCTAAGTTAATTGTTGAAGGAATAAAATAACTGTTAATTTGTATTTTAATGAAGAAAATAATTATATATTTAGGTGTTTTAATTAGTATGATTTCTTGTGGTTCTACGAAACAAATCACCACTACACATAATCATAATTATTCAAAAACTAATCAAATCATCAAAAATGCACTTTACTTCAAAGGAACAAAATACAAATACGGAGGAACAAGTAAAAAAGGAATGGATTGTTCTGGATTAATTTACACTGCTTTTAAACAAGAAAACATACTGCTACCTCGTATTTCAAGAGATATCGCAACTCAAGGAAAAACCATTTCGATACAAAAAATTAAAAAAGGAGATTTACTCTTTTTTGCAACAGGAAAATTAAAGCGTATTTCACATGTTGGATTGGTAACGAGTGTAAAACACGGACAAGTAAGCTTTATTCACTCCTCAACAAAAAGAGGCGTAATAATATCTTCAATGAATGAAATTTATTACAAAAATAAATTTATTAAAGCACGAAGAATTTTATAACCTGAGTATTACACCAATTCTATTTCAAAATAGAACCTAAAATAATTACTTGCGATTTTATATTTTATCACCTATTCGTAAATACTTGGCTGTACAATTTATTTCAGTTCATTACAAAATATAATTGGCATATTGATTTAACCCTAATTATTCACAAATTTTCTATTACAAAGTCAAACTACCTGCTGTAATTGAAAATATTCGAAATTTATTTAGCTCAAAATTGGGCTACAATTACTCATTCATTTTATATTTG
>CAYOFS010000246.1:0-2116 GCA_964403095.1 uncultured Flavobacteriaceae bacterium
GTATTGATTTTAATTGCATCTTTAATCCATTTCAAGCCCCTAAACCAAACCAACTCCATACCACCCGAATCATCAGTAAAAGTAGCTACTAACCTACTTCCTTTTTTTTGTTTAACTGTTTTCAACTGTGTTATCTTACCGATCAACTGTACCTCAGATGTATTTTGTTGTAATTGGTTAACTTTAAAAAACTGTGTGCGATCAATATATCGATTCGGAAAAAAGTGCAATAAATCTGCCAAGGTTCTTAACCCTAATTCTTTACGGAGTAAATCTGCACGAGCCGAACCAACACCTTTGAGATATTCAATAGAAGTATGTAAATTTGTTGTTGGCAATGCTGAATTATTTTAATCACGAAGATACTATGACTCAATCAGAACTCAAAGATTTTTTAGATACAAAAGTTGTACAGTACAATAATCCGAAATTTATAGAATCTGACCCTATTCAGATTCCGCATTTATTCTCCTTAAAAGAAGATATTGAAATCTCAGCATTTTTAACGGCAACCATTGCTTGGGGAAACCGAAAAATGATCATCAGAAATGCCAATAAAATGATGGAATTGCTAAATCATTCTCCGTATGACTTTATTGTCAATCATCAACAAAAGGATTTAGATACACTAGAAAAATTTGTTCACCGAACTTTTAATAGTATCGATTTTACATATTTTATAAAAGCTTTACAACATATTTATAAAAACCATAACGGATTAGAAGCTGTTTTTTCTGCTTACGCGGATGCAACCTCAACACAGACCTCCATTCATCATCTAAAAAAAGTATTTTTTGAATTAGAACATCCACAAAGAACACAAAAACACATTTCTGACCCTTTAAAAGGATCGGCAGCCAAACGCATCAATATGTTTTTACGTTGGATGGTCAGAAAAGACAATGCTGGTGTAGATTTTGGGATTTGGAAGACATTGTCACCTTCTAGTTTGTCTTGTCCTTTAGATGTCCATTCTGGTAATGTAGCTCGTGTATTGGGCTTGCTTACAAGAAAACAAAATGATGCAAAAGCTTTAGCTGAACTAGACCGAAATTTAAGAAAGCTAGATGCCAATGATCCTGTAAAATACGACTTTGCATTATTTGGATTAGGCGTTTTTGAAAAATTTAGTAAGACTAAATAGACTATTAGAAACAAGACATAAGAAGTCAAATTATTAGTACTTTCTCTAAAGCCTTATACAGTTTTATCTTTTTTCTCTCATCTTATTTCTTTTATCTAAATAATAAAAACTATTCTCTACCTTTGTAGCCTTAAAAAAATACAATGCGTTTACATAGAAATTTAGTATTGGCAGTTATTGATTCATTAAATTATATTTATAATGATGGATTATATGCTGACAAAGTAGTTCAAAAAACCTTGAAAAGGGACAGCCGTTGGGGCTCTAGAGATAGAGGTTTTATTGCAGAAACAATTTACGATTGTGTTCGATGGAAACGCTTGTACAATGAAATAGCGGGTACTAAAAATCATTTTACTCAAGAGAATCTTTGGAAAATATTTACTGTTTGGGCTACCTTAAAAGGCATAAAACTACCTGATTGGAAACAATTTGAAGATACGCCTGTACGTCGTATCAAAGGTAAGTTTGACGAGTTACAAAGTAATCGTGCTATCAAAGAATCAATACCAGATTGGTTAGACAAACTAGGCGAAAAAGAATTGGGTAAAAAATGGGATAAAGAAATTCAAGCATTAAATCAACAAGCATCTGTTATTTTAAGAACCAATACCTTAAAAACTACAAAAAGTAAATTGCAAAAAATACTTATGGCAGATGAAATTGAAACAGCTCCTATTGATGGTTATACAGATGCTCTACAATTAGCTGAACGTAAAAATGTATTTAGAACAGACGCTTTCAAAAGAGGGTATTTTGAAGTGCAAGATGCTTCTTCTCAATTGGTAGCAGAATTCTTAGAGGTAAAACCTGGCATGCGAGTAGTAGATACTTGTGCTGGTGCTGGTGGTAAAACATTGCACTTGGCTGCTTTAATGGAAAATAAAGGTCAAATTATTGCTTTAGATATTTATGAAAATAAATTGAAAGAATTGAAACGTAGGGCAAAAAGGGCCGGAGCACATAATATTG
>CAYOFS010000247.1:0-2115 GCA_964403095.1 uncultured Flavobacteriaceae bacterium
AACATCAAAATACGCTATAAATTATTTATCTTTTCACGTTTTACTGCATTTTAAATTTATTTAGCGCATTTTGAAATAGAATTGGTATTACCCACTAAAATAAAAGGAACAAACAAACCTAATCAATCCTGTTTTTTAGCTCATTTTTTAAATGTAACTAAGTATTATTGATTTTTCACTTCCGTTAAAAACGTATTAAATTTTTGACCATAAAGTGACTTTTTAACCTTTTCACTCATTGCTTTTTCAATAGTATCTAAAAATTTAGGATTAACTTTTCTTATATGCGTTAAGACTAAATAAGGAGAAACTTCGTAATCTGCATTATTTACAGCGTAATTAATAGTATAAAGATATTGCCTTTTTTCAGTGTTTTTTATTTTTTTATCGATTTCTTGTAATTTATCAGAATTTTTCTGTTGCTGAATATCAAATCTTTCTTTTATTAAATCTAATTTTAGATTGTTAAATTTTCTATTTGTTTTATTAAATTCTTCTAATAAAATTTGATTTTTAGAACCTTCAATCAAAGGTTTGTACCCAAATGTTTTCAAATCTGAAATTATATCTATCTTCCCTTTCTCTCCAAAAAATTTCAAATATTTATCCGATTCTGAAATAGAAATATAATACATTTCTGGGCTATCAATATTATCTGACAAAATAAAGTTATTCTTCCCGTCAAGTAAAACGGAATCAACTTTGACTAAAGTAGTATCTATTATCTTTTCTAGATATATCTTACCTTTTTGAAACCCATTAATTTTACCATTTATTATCATGTTTTTCTCAATAGGATTACATGAAAATAGATAAACACCTATAAATACTACTAATAAAAATTTATTCATATTTTATTTTTTTGATAAAAAAAGCCTTTCTCTCGAAATTTCGAGGGAAAGGCTTTTCTATAATTAATAGCTATACGCTCTATGCCTCAAAAGGCACTATAGAAACATAAGATCTATTATCTCTTTTCTTAGTAAATTTAACCAAGCCATCAACACGTGCATGTAATGTATGGTCTTTACCCATATATACATTATCACTTGGGTGATGCTTTGTTCCTCTTTGACGGATAATAATGTTACCTGCTATTGCAACCTGTCCTCCAAATATTTTTACACCTAGTCGTTTCGATTCTGATTCTCTACCATTCTTCGAACTACCAACTCCTTTTTTATGTGCCATAATTTTATAATTTTGAAAATACTATAAATCCTAGTATTTGTTTTTTATTTATTTTTCAACTCCGTGATCATTTTCATCTTGCCAAACTTTCAATTCGTCCCATTTACCTTCAGCAGCCATTTTAGCTTGCTTTGGCCAAGAACCTGGCTTTTTAGATGCATACCTAGAACCTGCTGCTGCTAAAATTTCTTGTAATTTTTCCACTTTAGTTCCTGCTAATTCTGAAAAGGTAAGAATACCTGCATTATTGAATATTTCAGCAATTTTTGGTCCAATTCCTTCGATTTTCTTTAAGTCATCTCCTTTAGAAGTTACTTTCTTAGTTGTTACCTTTTTAGGAGCTGCTTTTTTTGCAGTTGCTTTCTCATCTGCTTTTACAGAAGTTTTAGCTGTTTCCTTTTTAGGAGATGCTTTTTTTACTGCTGGTTTAGAAGCTTTAGCTCCGCTACCAACAATACTTTCAATTTGGATTTCAGATAAGTACTGACGATGTCCGTTCTTTACTCTATATCCTTTTCTACGTTTTTTCTTAAAAACGATTACTTTATCACCTTTTAGGTGCTTTAAAATTTTGGCAGTTACTGCTGCTCCTTTTATAGCTGGGGCGCCAATAGTTACTTTTCCATCATCTAATAAAAGAACATTGTTAAAGCTTACGCTTGAACCTTCTTCTCCTTGTAAACGGTGAACAAATACTTTTTGATCTTTCTTTACTTTAAACTGTTGCCCTGCTATCTCTACAATTGCATACATAGGTTAATTATTTAATTTTTTGTTTTAAACGAGTGCAAATATATAGCTAATTTTTAAAACTGAAAGGTTTTTTTGTTTTTTTATTAAAACCTTAAATCCACAAGAGTATTTCTACTGCAAAGCTAAACTACACGCTATTATTGACAATGCTCAAAAAAACTTACTCATTAT
>CAYOFS010000248.1:0-2109 GCA_964403095.1 uncultured Flavobacteriaceae bacterium
ATAATTTATAACGTATTTTGATGTTGAATAGGTATTACTCTATTATTAATATAAGATCTGAATATGAAAAAAATGATAGTTTTCTTATTGTTTCATTGGAGCACCATCTAAAATTTCTTGATTAGCTTGATCTTTAAATTGCTTAAAATTCTCATGAAATTGATTTGCTAAATGTTTAGCTTTTTCATCATATAAATTTTTATTACTCCACGTGCCTCTAGGATTTAATACTTCAGAAGGTACATTTTCACAGCTTGTAGGTATATCTAGTTTGAAAATAGGATGTGTGATGTAATCCGAATTATCTAATTTACCTTCTAAAGCTGCGTTTATCATTGCTCTAGTGTATTTAAGCTTCATTCTTCTTCCAGCGCCATAAGGTCCGCCAGTCCAGCCAGTATTGATAAGCCAAACATTAACGTTGCGTTTACTCATTTTATAACTAAGCATTTCAGCATATCTTGTTGGATGTAGAGGCATAAAAGGAGCGCCAAAACAGGCAGAAAATGAAGGTGTAGGTTCGGTAACTCCTTCTTCTGTTCCAGCTACTTTTGCAGTATATCCAGAAATAAAATGATAAGCTGCTTGTCCAGGTGTTAACTTAGATATTGGAGGTAAAACACCAAATGCATCTGCTGTTAAGAAGAAAATATTTTTCGGGTTTTCTCCAATAGAAGGTGTTTGTATATTTTCAATATGATGAATAGGGTAACTTACTCGTGTATTTTGAGTAATTGATGTATCATTATAATCAATTATATTACTTCCTTTTTTAAAAACAACATTTTCTACTAAAGCACCCTTTTTAATTGCAGCAAATATTTCAGGTTCATTTTCAGCAGATAAGTCAATTACCTTGGCGTAACAGCCGCCTTCCATATTAAAAATACGGTTGTTCTCTGTCCAGCCATGCTCATCATCGCCTATTAATTTACGTTTAGAATCAGCTGATAAAGTTGTTTTCCCTGTGCCAGATAGTCCAAAGAAAATAGCTGTTTCTCCATTTTCTCCAACATTGGCAGAACAATGCATTGGGAATGTATTCTTATTTATGGGTAAAATAAAATTCATAACCGAGAATATACCTTTTTTTACTTCACCAGTATATCCAGAACCTCCAATTAAAATAATTTTTTTTGAAAAATTAATAATGCTAAAGTTATGCTGTCTAGTACCATCTTCATTTGCGATAGCCATAAATGACGGAGCTTGTAACACAAGCCATTCAGGTGAGAACTGTTCTAATTCCTCTTTGCTAGGTCTTAAAAACATATTTTGTGCAAATAAACCAACCCAAGGTAATTCCGTAACTACTCTAATAGAAATTTGATATTTTTTGCTTGCTCCTCCAAAAGCATCTTGTACATACAGTTCTTTTTCTGAAAGATGTTTAGTGATTTTGCTATAAAGCTTATCAAAATTTTCTTCTGAAAAAGGAAGGTTTATTTTTCCGTCCCACCATACTTGATCTTTGGTAATAGAGTCTTTTACAATAAATCTGTCTTTAGGTGATCTACCAGTAAACTCACCAGTATTAACAGCTAAAGCACCAGAATTTGCTATTTTACCTAGATTCTGTTTGATACAAATATCATATAATTCATCTGAAGAGAGGTTATGATTGAAATTATAAGTGTCAATACCGTACTGCTTTAACGAAATCGTTTTCGTCTCCATAAATAATTGTATTTTATGTTTGTAAATTTGGCGCAAATTACTTACAATAAATAACTAATAAATAACGATAAGTATTTTTTTATTAACGATTCAATGTTAATTACTTTTTATGAAGTGATACATTAAACTAAGCCAGCCGAAAATAAGGAATAAACCTCCTAATGGTGTAATAAACCAAATACTTTTTGCAGAAATGCCACCAACTGTTATAGCATAAATGGAGCCTGAAAAAAATAAAACCCCTATAAAGAATAGTATACTAATACTATTTCTTGTTTTTATAGAAAAGCCTTTAAAGGTATTAATAAATAATAGTACAATGACGTGATACATTTGATATCTCACACCTGTTTCAAATGATTTTAGGCTATCGATACTTAATTTCTCTTTTAATACATGTGCGCCAAATGCGTCTAATACAACTGCTAAAAA
>CAYOFS010000249.1:0-2100 GCA_964403095.1 uncultured Flavobacteriaceae bacterium
AAAAAGAATAATTTTGCTGTCATATTTTATTGTTTTCGAGGTTTGTTTTTAATGGTTTAGAACGGTTTGAATATGCGTAGTTGCGGACTTTAAAGCACATAACTTTAGGTCTATCACTACATTTTGTTCAAAGGTACTATCTTTGGGTTTAGCACAAAAACCGCAATTACGTATATTTTTTGTTAGCCATTGTTTGTGATTTCTATCTCAAATTTTTCAATTTCAGCCAATTCTAAAATCTTATTAATATTTCCAATTCCCCATTCGGTAGAAACTGCAAATTCTATATCGTCAAAACTTGTTAAGATTTCACTTTCTTTCATAAAATGCCTTTGTTTCGTACTATTAGCATATTTTTCAATTATATATTCAACTGTGTTTATAACACCTGTTGAGCCTTGTAATTCTGATGGAAACTTCTTCAATAAATTTTCAAATGTCGAATTTGGTTTTTGTTTTAAATATTCCGTAACGACTTCAAGTACAAGTTTTCCTTTTCCAAGTTTTTTTCCGTTGAAAAGATATTTTGTTCTGTCTCTTGAAGATTGAATTGCTATTTGTCTTTCGGCTGTTTTTTCCTTGATTTTTATTAAATAACTTTCCGCTTCTGGAAGTGGAATTATTTGATTGATATCTAAAAGTAAATCTTCTTTAAATGTATAAGGAGTTAGTTTTACACAAGTTATATCAATTCCTTTGCTAATTAACCACATTACTGATGTCGTAAGTTCTTTTGAGAAGTCAGCAGATGCAAGTACTATTTTTACGTCAGATGCAAATTCAATTTCCAAAGGAGTATCCCATTCCAAAAATGTCATTAATTCTTCTCTTGCATTTGTTTCAAAGTCCCGAACGTCAATATATTTTTGATAAATTGAAATACATTTTTCAAAACTCATTGTTGAAATCATTGAAGCATACCGTAATGCTTGTAATTCCATATGGTCACCTGTTACAGTTCTTTTTAATTCAATTACAATAAGATTTGCGTCCTTATCAATTCCGAGTAGGTCAATTCTTCGTTTACTTTCGTCCCATTCTGAAAATTCTTCTGATATTATAAGAGTGTCCGAATAAATAATTTCAATTTTATCTCTTAAATAATTTTGTAAATGGTTTCTTTCAAGAATTCCGCTTGATTGGAAACTTGTTTTAGGAATTGTTTGAATTCCATTTTGTGATATGTTATAAATTCCCATTTAATTTATCAATTTTTATCGGTTTATTCTTAATAATGGCTAACGGTCTTGTGTATGAAACGTAGCGTGCAAAAAGGTACTAACTTTTCTGATTAGCACAGAGCCGAATTTTTATATTTGTTTTAATTTTTCAGTTTTAAAGCCAAATTAAAAATTTGGCGTTCCTTGTAAATAATAACAAACTATTCGGGTTAGCAAATATTAGCTATGTTTTATACACCGTGTTACAAAACGTTATTTAGTTCGGTTTATTAAAAGTTATTGTAGAAGTATTATATATTTGTTTGGCTATTTTTTTATTTATTTTAAATGAATTAATTCGGCAAATACTATCTTCTCTCATTCCCATCATACGAACTTCAGATACAATCTTTATATCCGTAATATTATATTTGATGTCATCAATAATTAATCTGTAATTTTCTTCTGAAAACAAAGGTTCTTCTAAAATAATAATACTCTCACCGTATCCAGAAAGGTTTTTGTTTTCTTGATATTTGATGTTTTTTATTTCTATCCTTTCAAATTTCTTGACCTTAGGGTTAAACCTATGAAATGAAGTTATTTTTTTTGTTAAATCACCAAAACCCAACACTGTAATATTATCTGATAATTCAGCATTTGAACAGCTTGTTTTGTCTTTGCAAGAAAAAATACTTAAAGTTAGTAATAAAGTGAAATATATTCTTCTCATGTTATTTTAATTTTAAATATCCATAATAATTAGCAATAAATTGTTTTTTAGTAATCTTAATTTTGGGCATCGGTCTTCCTTTTTGTAGTGTTTTTCCATCTTTTGATTCACCCCAAGTGACAACATTGAATTCAATATTTGTAACTTCATCATAATCAGATTCAGGTTTTTCATCTTTATTTAAAATTTCTAAATCCCCTTCATATA
>CAYOFS010000250.1:0-2095 GCA_964403095.1 uncultured Flavobacteriaceae bacterium
AGTTATTTTAATTTTACTTTTTTCAAGTAAAAATAACCCAATTAAATTTCCAAAATATTTATTCTTTTATGGTTTATTTATTTTTTACGTATATTATTCTACATTTTTTCAACTCGACAAAAAATTTAAAATAATATATATAGTGCATTATTTTATTGGAGGGTTTAACATATTATTTATTATTGAGAATTTATCAATAAATAAGAAACATTACACTTTTCTCTTCAATTTGAGTAAAAAAGTATTAATAGTAGCAGTGCTTGTAATTTTTATACAGCAAATATATAGTGCAAATTTTTTTGTAAGAACAGATTCCATTAAAGTAGTTACTGCTGGTAATAGAACTCGTCTATATTCAATTTATACTTGGACTAATGCTATGAGTGGTGTTGGACTGAGCTTTGTTCCTATTTTATTAATTCTTTTAGAAAATCTAGATAAAAAAAAGAAAAGCAAACTAGTTATAATATGGATTTTAACAGGAATTGTTTTCGCTCTTCTTACTAGGTATAGATGGGTAATAGTTAATACCTTACTTGTTTTTTTTGTTTTATTAATTACAGAAAGAAATAAAATGCAAAAAATTTCAAAATATATAATTATTTTACCGCTAATTTTATTTCTATCTTATAATGTACTAAATTTCGCTGGAATTAATGTAAAAGGAATAGTAGAGGATAGACTTTTAGAAAAAGGTAAAAAGAAAAGTCACCTTTCTGCTACGACCCGAATTTTAGCTTTTGAAGTTTTTAATAATCTATATTGGAAAAATGCAGTTTTTGGTGTAGGTGATATGAAATATGGAATTGCTAGTGGAGATAAAGGTCGTCATAATTATGAATTATCAAAAGCTTTGGGAGGAAGTTCATCCCAAATCCATGTTGGGTATTTGTCACTATTTTATCTTTATGGTTTAATAGGTGGAGTTTTGTTTTTATTATTTTTATTTTATTGTTTGAAAATGTTATATAAAACTGCAAAAAGAACAAAAAGATGGTCACCTTTCTTCGGGTTAATATGTTTTTTGTTAGCAAATTTCACACTAGTAAATTATTCAATGTTAGAACTAGGGCTAATTTTCTCTTTAGTTAGTTCAAAATATTTTACTGAACAACAAAACTTTCATTTAAAAAACAACATGTCATATTATGAATAAACTTATAGACTCTATAAAATCTTTTTTTCAAGGACATGAAAGATCTGTAAAGGCAAAAAAAAATATTTTAGCATCTTTAGTTATAAAAGGGATGAGTATGGTGGTCGGTTTTTTACTGATAAGGATTACTTTAGGTTATTTAGATAAAACTAATTACGGAATATGGTTAACGCTTACTTCTTTTTTAACTTGGTTTACATTCTTTGAAGTAGGATTAGGAAATGGACTGAAAAACAAACTTGCTGAAGCATTAGCTGTAAAAGATTATGAATTAGGGAAAATTTATGTCAGTACTACCTATGCAATTTTGTCGCTAATTGTAAGTGTTGTTGCGGTACTTTTTTTAATAGCTAATTTTTTTATTGACTGGACAGTCGTTTTAAATACCCAAAAAGAATTGTCTAAAGATTTAACTACTTTATCTTTTATTGTTTTTGGCTTCTTTTTTTTACAATTTATTATTAAATTAATATCTGTAATCTTAACAGCTGACCAGCGTCCTGCAATTGGAAATGCATTTGGCCCAATAGGTAACCTTATTACACTATTGCTTATATATATATTAACAAAAACTACTGAAGGCTCATTAATTTATTTAGGATGGGTATTAAGTGTTGTACCTGTTCTAGTACTTTTTATTGCAACCATTTATTTTTACACAAATGATTATAAACATATTTCTCCATCAATTAAGTATGTTAAAATAAAATATGTTAAAGACTTATTAGGTTTAGGAGTTAAATTTTTTTTAATTCAAATTTCCATTTTAATTATGTTTCAATCTTCTAATATAATTATAGCACAGTTTTATGGGCCAGAAGAAGTTACGCCATTTAATATAGCGTATAAATTATTTTCAATCATATTTATGCTTTTTACAATAATTATTTCTCCTTATTGGGTAGCATATACAGATGCTTGGACGACTAAAGACATTGA
>CAYOFS010000251.1:0-2094 GCA_964403095.1 uncultured Flavobacteriaceae bacterium
TGGTATTCTTCATTAGTAAAATAAGCTGATGTTATTTTTATAATATACTGAATATCAATGCTTTTAAACAAATTAATCGGCGATTAATTTGCTGATAATCAGTGAATTGTTTTTTTGTCATGTACTAAACAATAAATTATTAAAATTATTCAATATGAAAATCTATCAATTAAAAATACACTTAGAACCAAATTATTTAAAACCTCCAATTTGGAGAAGAGTATTAGTAAAATCGGATATTACTTTTTATGAATTACATCAAATAATTCAAGTTGCCATGGGTTGGACTAATGCACATTTATGGGATTTTTCGTACGGAGATTTTTCGATAACAAAACCTTCTGAAGATGATGATTGGAGAGATACTGTAGATGCAAAATCTATAAAAATATCTAAACTGTTAAATAAAGAAAAAGATAAATTAGATTACACCTATGATTATGGAGATGGTTGGGAACATAAAATTACTCTTGAAAAAATAATAGATGTAATTAATATAAATCAAAAACTACCAACTTGTATTAAAGGTAAAAGAGCTTGTCCGCCAGAAGATTGCGGCGGGTCTTGGGGTTATGAAACCTTACTAGAAACAATCGCAAATAAAAAACATCCTGAACATAAAGATATGTTAGAATGGCTTGGTGATGAATTTGACCCAGAAGAGTTTGATATAGATGATGTGAATGATTGTTTACATGATGATTGTTGGAGGAATATTGACTCTTGTTTTTAAGTTTTATGTAAAATGAATATTTTTTTTATGTAAAATGAATATTTTTTTTATGTAAATAGAATATATTTTGTATATTTGTAGTATAATGAGTTAATAATGTTACAAAGAAAACAAGAAATAAAAATACTTGAATTAGTTAAAAAATACCCAATACTTGCCTTAACAGGTCCAAGACAATCGGGTAAAACAACTTTATTAAAAAGTGTTTTATCAGATTATAGATACGTGTCTTTAGAAAATTTAGACAATCGTAATTTTGCAAAAGAAGACCCAAAAGCTTTTTTAGAACAATACGATTACAAAGTAATTTTTGATGAAGTACAACGAGTGCCAAGTTTGTTTTCATACATACAAACCATTGTAGATGAAAGTAAAAAAATGGGGCATTATATTTTAACTGGTTCACAAAATTTCAATCTCTTAGAACAAATAACACAAAGTCTTGCAGGAAGAGTAATTATTTTTAAACTTTTCCCTTTTGATATAACCGAACTAAAACAAGAAAATCAATTAGAAACAGATTTTAAAAAGCAAATAATTAAAGGTTTTTATCCTGCTATTTATGACAGAGATTTAAACCCAAGTATCTATTATGCAAATTATATGCAAACTTATGTACAACGCGATATTTCACAATTAATAAATATTCACGATTTTAATAAATTTACCAATTTTGTAAAACTTTGTGCTGGAAGAACAGGACAGATATTGAATTTAAATCACTTAGCAAAAGACAGTGGAATTTCACATACTACAGCAAAATCATGGCTCTCTATTTTAGAACAAAGTTATATTTTGTTTTTATTACGACCTTATTATGAGAATTTTAATAAACGAATAATTAAATCGCCTAAATTATATTTTTACGATACAGGTTTAATTTCCTATTTATTAGATATTAGAAAACCAGAAGATATCACCGAAACTCAAAAAGGTTCTTTATTTGAAAACTTGATTGTTTCTGATAAAATTAAACAAAATCAACATCAATATTTGTTAAAGGAATATTGGTATTGGCGAGATTCTAATGGTAATGAAGTAGATTTATTAGATAAAGAAGCAAGTAAATTTAATGTTTACGAAATAAAATCGAGTAAGACTATTCAGTCAAAAATGTTAAAAGGTTTAGATTATTTTGATAAAATAACAAAAAAAGAAAACTTAAAAACGATTATTTATACAGGTAGTGAAAATCAAAAACGCTCTAAATTTTATGTTGAAAGTTGGAGTAAATAGTCATACCAATTACACTTTAAATAAGTCAAATAAACCGTTTATTTTATCACTTTTAAGCTAGAATAAATTTCCCCGCTAGCGCGAGCGTCCCGCTCGTGACAGTTTGGAAGAAAAAATGTAAAAAG
>CAYOFS010000252.1:0-2090 GCA_964403095.1 uncultured Flavobacteriaceae bacterium
TTTAATTTCTTCGGAATGCTCATTCATCAAGCAAGGTTGAATACCTGGTAGAGGCAAAGTAGCGTACGTTGGAATAGTTGGTGTTATATATGGTAGCGGCGAAATCATAATCCCTCCAGTTTCAGTTTGCCACCATGAATCTATTATAGGACTTTTCTTTTTGCCAATATTATCATTATACCAATGCCAAGCCTCTTCGTTAATAGGTTCGCCAACAGAACCCAATACTTTTAAAGAGGATAAATTATATTTTGTAACAAAATCTAAACTTTCTTTTGCCAAAGCTCTAATTGCAGTTGGAGCAGTATAAAATTGTGTTATTTTCAACTTTTCTACAATTTTCCAAAATCGTCCATAATCAGGATAGGAGGGAACTCCTTCAAACATAACAGTAGTTGCTCCATTTGCAAGCGGACCATAGACAATATAGCTATGACCTGTAATCCAACCAATATCTGCTGTACACCAATACACATCATTATCTTTATAATTAAAAACATTTTTAAAGGTATAAGCAGTATAGACCATATAACCAGCTATCGTATGCACCATTCCTTTAGGTTTACCTGTTGATCCAGAAGTGTAAAGTATGAATAAAGGATCTTCTGCATCCATTATTTCAGGTTTGCATTCTGTTGAAGATTTATCTAACAAAGGCTGTAACCATTGATCACGACCTTGTTTCATCTGAATATCCGAATTAATTCGTTTAACTACTAAGACTGTTTTTACATTAGGGCAATCCGCAAGAGCTTCATCTACAATTCCTTTTAAATCAATTGTTTTACTACCTCTAAAAGAACCATCACTTGTAATAATTATTTGACAATCAGAATCGTTTATTCTAGAGGAAAGTGCCGTAGCAGAAAATCCTGCAAATACTACAGAATGAATTGCGCCAATTCTAGCACAAGCTAATACCGAAATAGCTAATTCTGGTATCATTGGAAGATAAATACATACACGATCACCTTTTTTTACACCTTGATTTTTAAGCACATTAGCAAATTTATTTACACGCTTGTATAATTGCTTATACGTGATATGTTCCGTCTTATCTTTAGGGTTATTTGGTTCAAATAATATTGCAGTCTTATCGCCTTTTGTTCGTAAATGTCTATCTATACAGTTTTCGGTAATATTTAATTTAGCGCCTTGAAACCATTTTATTTCGGGTTTACTAAAATCCCACTCTAAAACCTTTTCCCATTTTTTATGCCAGCTGAAGTGTTCTTCGGCTATTTCACCCCAAAAAATCTCGGGTTCTCTAATGGATTTACGATAAACTTTATAGTATTCTTCTAAATGTTTGATGTGATAATTACTCATAATATTAATATGGAAACATTAAATTGTTAGACACAATATATGTAAGACTGACTGATAATAAGCGAATTACCAAAAATCAACCACTTTAATTGTCGACTTGTTTAATAACTGATTTAAAGTTTAATTTCAATTGCAAATTACAACTTTTTATATTAAGGATTAAAATCATCAAAAACGACTGATATACAGGTATTTAAAATATATTTTGACTTTTATATTAGTACAAAATGGAATAACAACTATTAATTATTCTTTATAAATGAGATTTAAAAAAAATAATTGAAAATAATTCAATTAATAGCCTGTATTTCAAAAAAATGGCACTATCTTTGCAATTCAATAAGTAATATAAATTTAAAATACATTAAAATGAGTAAAGGAACAGTAAAATTTTTCAATGAAACTAAAGGATTTGGATTCATCACAGAAGAAGGAGTAGACAAAGATCACTTTGTACACATCTCTGGTTTAATAGATGAAATCCGTGAAGGAGACGAAGTTGAATTTGATTTACAAGAAGGTAAAAAAGGATTAAATGCAGTGAACGTAAAAGTTCTATAAGTATATATAATTTAAGATTATCAAAAAGCCCATCATTAAATGATGGGCTTTTTTTTAGTACATGACAAAAAAACAATTCACTGATTATCAGCAAATTAATCGCCGATTAATTTATTTAAAACATTGATATACAGCACATTAACAAAATAACATCAACTTATTTTACTAATGAAGAATACCAATGTCAGTACCAAAAGTAA
>CAYOFS010000253.1:0-2087 GCA_964403095.1 uncultured Flavobacteriaceae bacterium
ATATAGGTTTTTTTTAATTTCATCAGGGTCTAAATTATAAGAATTTTCGAAGTTTTTAGCTATTTCAGCAGGCATTTTTTTATAAAAATAATCTACTAATAAGCATTTACCAAAATAATTACCACTTGCCTCATCCATTAAAGTATACCCTAAAGACGGCACATTTTCATGCGTTATTTGTCCATCAAAATAAGTGGAATTTGAACCAGTACCTAAAATACAAACAATAGCTTCTTTACCAGCAGAAGCAGCATAGACAGCGGCTAACATATCTTCTTTTATACTTATATTAGCATTAACAAATGTTTTTAAAAACTCGTCTTTTAATTTTTTAGAAAACAGAGGTGTACTACAACCTGCGCCGTAAAAATAAATTTCGTTTACTTTTTCTTTATACCTTGTCAATTCAAAATTATGATTGACTCTATCAAAAATCTTTTTGTTAGATAGAATTGCGGGGTTTAAACCTCTAGTTCGTGTTCTAAACAGTTCTTTTTTATCATTATCTAATGCAATCCAATCTACTTTTGTTGAACCGCCATCGGCAAGTAAAATCATAATTTTTATCTTTTTTCAAAAATAACTTTTTTAAATTAGATATAAAATAATAGTTGTTTTTTTATAAAAACGTTTTCGCTGTAATAAACAGGTCTTTTTATTTTAGTATTTTTACCATTCATATTAATTGATTTTCAATAAAAAAAATAGATGAAAAAAACATTAAAAATAGTTACGGTAATAGTTTTATTAGGAGTTAGTTATTTCTTTTATGCATTATACCCTAAATTTGACATTGTTGCAGGATTTTCTTCTAAAAGTATAGCTTCGCATTATTTTTTAGCTGGTAGAAGTCAAGAATTTACCGAAAAAACAGATAACAATGTTAATTCAATGGAATTGGCAACTACAGTAATAGATAAAGCTTCAAAAACAGTAAGTTCCTCTGTTTTTGGACTAAAAAACAGAAAAGCACAATATTTTAATGGTTTAGGTACTATTTTAATTCCTCAACATAAAGAAGGTGAAAAAATAAAAAGAGCTATTCCAAATAGAATTAAAAAACAAAATAATTCACCATATCCTTATGGTAATTCTTCACAAAAAGATACTATTTTTTATAATATTAATTATAAAGAATTAAATTTTACTTTAGAAAAAGCCTTTACAGAATCAACCGAATTAAAAAAAAACAGAGCTGTTTTAGTAATTTATAAAAATCATATTGTAGCGGAAAGATATCAAAAAGGGTTTGATAAAAATGCTATGTTTTTAGGTTGGTCAATGGCAAAAAGTATTACAAGTACAGTTGTTGGAATATTAGAGAAGCAAGGAAAAGTAAATTTAGGTCAAAATAATTTATTTACGGAATGGAAAAATGATGATAGAAAGAATATCACCTTAGCCAATTTAGTAAACATGAATTCTGGTTTAGAATGGGAAGAAGATTACACTAAAATCTGTGATGTTACCGAAATGCTTTTTATAGATGCAAACATGACCCAAAAACAAAAAAATAAGCAATTTGTAGGTAAACCAAATGAAACTTGGAATTACTCTAGCGGAACATCTAACTTACTTTGTGGCTTTATTAGAAACCAATTTACAAATCAACAAGATTACCTAGACTTTTGGTATAAAGAATTAATTGATAAAATAGGCATGAACTCTATGCTTATTGAAACAGATTACTCTGGTCATTATGTTGGTTCTTCTTATGCTTGGGCAACAGCTCGTGATTGGGGAAAATTCGGTTTATTATACTTACATAATGGTAATTGGAATGGTGAACAAATACTTAATAAATCGTGGGTAGATTTTACAAAAAAACCAACCAATACATCTAATGGTAAATATGGTGGTCATTTTTGGTTAAATTCAAGCAGTTATTATCCTAGTGCGCCAAAAGACATGTTTTCGTGTAACGGATATCAAGGTCAGCGAGTTTTTATTATTCCTTCTAAAGAGCTGGTAATTGTACGTTTCGGTTTAAGCGAAGATGAAAATTTAATAGATGATTTATTAAAAGATATTCTGTTAAATTTTAAATAATCAACACTAATATAATTTCAAATGCTACTTAAAAATTA
>CAYOFS010000254.1:0-2067 GCA_964403095.1 uncultured Flavobacteriaceae bacterium
GGATCAATCCGTCAGCACCAATCCCAAATTTACGATCACAAAGTTTTGAAATGAGTTTGTTGTTATTTTTAGGAAATAAATCTTGACGATTATCAATCATGATAAAATCGTTTCCTGTGCCTTGATATTTATAAAATAAAATTTTCATAAGACCACAAATGTAAGCATTTTTTTAAGTAAAGTAGGCTGTTAAAGTATAGTTAAAGTCAAAAATAGATACTAATAAACTAGTAATTTTGCTGTTAAATTTAACAATGTGTAAACCCTTTTGAAAATGAAAAAAGTATTAAGTTTAGTTTTTGCATCTGTTCTTGGTGGTATTATCGCCCTAGGATCTTATACTTATGTTTTAAATAATTATCAAACAGAGAATTCTGATACAGCTGAGCAATCAACTGCGATTAGAACTAATTACATTACTAGTTCTAATTACATTGCAGAGAACACAGACTTTACAAATGCAGCTGAACAAACGGTAAATGCTGTTGTGCATGTAAAAAATGTATCTATTTCTCAATCCAATCCTTTGGCTGAATTTTTTTATGGAGCCGATGCAAGTACAGGAGGGAGAAGAACTATTGGTACAGGTTCTGGTGTAATTATTTCACCTGATGGATATATTGTGACTAATAATCATGTAATAAAAGGAGCTAGAGAAATTGAAATTACATTAAATAATCAAAAAACATATAAAGCTAAAGTTATTGGAGCACATGAGAGTTCTGACATTGCTTTGGTCAAGATTGATGCTACAGATTTACCACATATTACATTTGCAGATTCTGATAATGTAAGAGTTGGTGAGTGGGTGTTGGCTGTGGGTAATCCTTTTAATTTAACTTCAACAGTTACAGCTGGTATTGTAAGTGCTAAGGCTAGAAAAATTAATATTTCTGGAGGCCGAATGATAGAATCATTTATCCAAACAGATGCAGCTGTAAACCCTGGAAATAGTGGAGGGGCTTTGGTAAATGTTAGCGGAGAGTTGATTGGTATAAATACTGCAATATCTTCTCAAACAGGATCTTATGTAGGGTATTCATTTGCTGTGCCTTCAAATATTGCTAAAAAAGTAATTGAAGATTTATTAGAATTTGGAGATGTGCAAACTGCATATTTAGGTATTAACCCAGAAGAATTAAGTAGTAATTTTGCGAAAGAATTAGACTTAGGTGTTACTCAAGGTGTTTTAGTAGCAGGATTAACTGATGATGGCCCAGCTGCAACTGCTGGAGTTAAAGAAAATGATATTATTATAAAAATGGATAATATTAAAATTTCTAAATTTTCTAACATGCAAGGGTTTTTAAGTGCAAAACGTCCTGGAGATATTGTAGATGTAATTGTATTAAGAGCTGGTAAGAAAAAACAGTTTAAAGTGAAACTAAGTAATCAATTTGGGAAAGAAACTATTGATAAGCTCGATTTTTCTAAATATTTATTGGGGAGTCTTGAAAAGATTTCAAAAGAGAAAGCTACTAAATATAAAATCAATTATGGAGTGCAATTTCTAAAAGTTAGAAACAAAAATTTGATAAGCAATGAAGTGAAAAAAGGGAATGTTATTTTGAAAGTAGCTGATGTTAAAGTTCACAATGTACAAGATGTGGAAGATCTTTTAAGAAAGAATAAAGGAAAACTAATTATCATACAGATTTTAAATAATGAGGGTTTTGTTGAGTATTTCAGATTGATGGTCAATAACTAGAATCACCTAAAAAAACCTCCAATTTATTGGGGATTTTTTTGCAATAAACCTTTTACGCAAACGTTTGAAATGGTACTTTTGCACAAAATTAAATAAATATGTCTTTAGATAAAATCTACGAATTAGAATTGGCTTTTCAAGCAGATAGAAGAAGAGCAACAGTTGAGTTTATAAAAATTATTAGTGACCTTTGGTACGACAATGCTATTGAATTGGTCTTGTTTAGAAATCAGCTTATCAATAAAAATGTAAGTGAAATTTTAAATATGTTAGAATATGCAAGTGAATTCGTTCAAAAACCTATTTCAATTTTTGATGCTGTTGAAATTTCAAGAGCGATTCAAGAATTAAGTTTACCT
>CAYOFS010000255.1:0-2061 GCA_964403095.1 uncultured Flavobacteriaceae bacterium
CGTTTCTAACAGGCACGTATTAACAAATATTGAATACTCTAATTTGTACAGCGACGGAAATTTCATTAAAGAATTGTAAAGGAGAAAAAATACGATCAACTTTAAGCAGCATAAAATTATTTTTATTTCGATGTTTATACGTATATTGTACGTATAAATATTCATAATCATGATACGCAAGGAATTACATTTAGATCAGACAGTCATTTCAGCTCTAGAAGCTGAAGCTAAAAGACAAAACCGGAGCCTTAAAAATTATCTCGAGTTTTTAGCAATTGAACAGGCTAAAAAACTTGAGGTTCCATCAAAGGAGTATACTGACATGATGGACGACCTATTAAACAAGTTCGATACTAATGAAATAGAATTTTCCGCTATTGAAGAAGTAATGAGTAGGAATGGCATATCAAATTAATGTTTCAAAAAATGCAGAGAAGGATCTCTTAACTGCTAAATGTCACTATAAAGTTTCTGGGCTAGAAGAAACTTTTGATATTGATTTTAAAAACCAAATCGCCTATTTAAAGGCCAATCCTTTTCTTTTTCAAATCTATTACAGAAATGTTAGAAGAACTCATTTTAATACTTTTAAATTTTCGATTCATTTTATCATTCATAACGAAGTAGTATATATTTTAAGGGTATTACATCATAAACAAAAGTTCAAATAGACGATGGAAATTACTTTTAACAACAAAGAAGAAAGTAACGATGCTCAAAGAGTGGAGTTTTTAAGGCTTTCGCATCGTGAAAGATTTTATACATGGCTAAATCTAATGTATCTCAGCAATAATTTAATGCCAAAAGAACCAACAGAAAATAATAATTTTTTAATTGTTATCAAAAAATAGCCGCATGGAACAATGGCGACAAAACATTGATGAATTTATTCAACTTGCCGAGAAGCATAAGGTAGAAATGCTGATAGTAGGTGGTGCTGCCGTTCAGTTTCATGGGTATATTAGAAATTCATTTGATGTTGATTTTTGGTTAAACCCAACTCGGTCAAACTTTGAAAATTTAATATTGGTTTTTAAAGAAATGGGATATGATATCACTGATTTCCCTCAAGATGTTCGTGAAAAGAAACAGAACATTTCCGTTAAATTTGCCCCACTTGATTTGAACCTTGAATTAATCACGAACTTTTCAGTTAATAAGACCTTTAAAGAAGCTTACGAAAATGCTGAAATTCTAAAAACCGGAAAGACCAATGCAATTAGCAAAGTTCTTTCCTTGGAAGATTTGATTATCAGTAAATTAAAAGCCGGCAGACCAAAAGACCTGTTAGATATTCAAGAATTAAATAAAATCCATAAAACTGATTTATCCAAAAAAGGTCAGTAACCCCAAGAAGAGTAAAGGCAGGGGTCTCTATATATATTATTTTAAAGTTCAAATAACCGATAATAAAAATGAAACTCAAAGTATGCGGAATGAAACTCAACACCTCAGAGGTTGCTTCACTGCAACCTGATTATCTGGGTTTTATTTTTTGGGAACCTTCGAAACGATTTTTTGAAGGCGAAATTACACCCCTACCAGAGCGCATAAAAAAAGTTGGTGTCTTCGTAAATGCCCCTATAGAAGAAATAGTTAATACAGTTTCGCAATATGGCATAACATATATTCAACTCCACGGCCAAGAAAACGTTGCTTTTTGCAAATCTTTAAAAGAGAAGATAAAGGAAATCAATATCATAAAAGTATTCTCGGTAAACGAAAATTTCGATTTTCAATTGTTGCATCCCTTTGAAGAAGTATGTGATTATTACTTGTTTGATACCAAGGGCAAACTTCCTGGGGGCAATGGTACTACTTTTGATTGGACAGTTTTAAAAAATTATCCATCCACAAAACCCTATTTCTTAAGTGGCGGAATAGGTCTGGAAGAAATTGAATCTATCAACAGTTTTTTGAACCGGCCCGAAGCAAAATACTGCCATGCCATTGACGTAAACAGCAGGTTCGAAATCAAACCAGGGTTAAAAGATGTTGACAAACTATTAGAATTTAAGAAATTGCTCACAGAGCATAGTTAGCTATTAATATTAACCAATC
>CAYOFS010000256.1:0-2051 GCA_964403095.1 uncultured Flavobacteriaceae bacterium
TGTTTCATGTGTTCATTTTTATTGTTTAATTCGGAACATGGTACATTCATAATCATCATTTTTATTAGGTATCAAATTTTATCTTGAATGTTTCATGTTAAATTTATTCGTTAACAAACGCAACACTATGTGTAGCTACAATTCCTGCTGTTTCAGTTCTTAATCGGCTTTTGCCTAATGAAACAGGTTTAAATTTATTTTCCAAAGCTAATGAAATTTCTGCTAATGAAAAATCTCCTTCTGGTCCAATTAAAATAATTACATCTGTGCTTTTTTTCAATTCTGTTTTAAGTGTTTTCTTATTTGTGTCTTCGCAATGTGCAATAAATTTCAACCCTTTAACATCATCGTTTACAAATTTTTTAAAAGGAATTGCTTTATGTAATTTTGGTAAATGAAATCGTTTTGATTGTTTCATTGCCGAAATAAGTACTTTTTCTAATCGTTCGTTTTTAATAATTTTACGTTCCGAATGATCACAAATTAAAGGGGTTATTTCAGAAATTCCAATTTCTGTTGCTTTTTCTAAAAACCATTCTAATCGCTGATTATTTTTTGTAGGCGCAATAGCAATATGCAAATTATAAGCTAACTTATTTTTTTGCGCTGTAACCTCAACTACATCAACTAGGCATCGTTTGTCGTTCGCATTACTAATTTTAGATTTGAATAAAAAACCTTTTCCGTTTGTTATATACAAAACATCGCCTTCTTTTTTTCTAAGTACACGAACTATATGTTTACTTTCAATTTTATCAAAAGTAAATTGCTTATCATCTTTATCAATATGTGAATGATAAAACAACTGCATTAACTAATTTTTTTAGTGTAAGTTGCTCTTTCTTTATGATTTACAGGCTTGAAACCTCTCCAAATATTTTTAATTTCTTCATTATCTTTAAGCATTGGTGTCATTAATGATTTTTCTACTTTATTATCAATAAGACTATTGTAAAACTCTTCAAAAATAATAGATATAACTCCTTTACTTTGGTAAACTGGATCAATTCCTATTAAATAACAATCGGCTATATTATTATTCTTTCTTGCTTTTAACAGATGATACAATCCAAAAGGAAATAGCTTCCCTTTTGCTTTTTGCAATGCTTTAGAAAAAGAAGGCATTAAAATAGCAAAAGCCACTAATTTATTATCTTTATCTACCACAAATTTTATGTATTCAGGATTTATAAACGACACGTATTTCTCTTTAAAAAAAGCTACTTGTTCATTAGATATAGGCACAAAACTTGATAATTTTTTATATGATTTCTCAAACAAAACAAACATCTCATCTATAAAAGGCATAATCTCTTTTGACGAAGTGAAATTCAATGCCTTAAGCTCATAACGTTCTTTTAATAAAGCTGCAAATTTTACATATTTTTCAATATGAATATTTTTTGTTAAAACAGTAGTTTCCACAAATTCTTTTTCAATAACATAACTTAAACTCTCTAAATGATTAACATAATAAGCATAATTATACCAAGTTACCATTGAGCCAATATGATTATATCCTTTTGTTAAAACACCAACTTTATCCATATTTGAAAACCCTATTGGTCCTTCAATTTTTTCTAGATTATTCGCTTTTCCTATTTCGTTAACTTTATTTAGTAGTGCTTTTGACACTTCAAGATCATCAATAACATCAAACCAACCAAATCTTATTTTTTTAATCTGCTGTACATCAACTTCGGTATGATTAATAATAACAGCAACTCTACCAACAATTTCATCCTTTTTATATGCTAAAAAAAACTGTGCACTTGCTTGTTTAAAAACAGGGTTTTTAGTTTTATCAAAACTTGCTATTTCATCGTTAATTATTGGAGGAACCCAATATTTATTATCCTTATATAAACTAAAAGGAAATTTCACAAATTGCTTCATCTCCTTTTTAGAAGTTGCTTCTTTAATTAAAATCATGCAGTGTTAATTGTTAATATATCTGTACTATTGCGGCACTTTGCAAAACGTCTTTACTGTGTGCTTTTGGGACGTTTGCAAAACGTCTTTACTGTTTTGCATTGTTACTTTTTACGTTT
>CAYOFS010000257.1:0-2051 GCA_964403095.1 uncultured Flavobacteriaceae bacterium
ACGCCCTGCTAAGGGGCTTTTTGACATCGAAGGCAGTGAACGTAAATCTACGATATATTTACAGAATGCATTGAACGCTAAAAAACCGCTGAGTCAAAAAGTCCCTCTTCAGCTACTTGTTAGGCTTTTAATTGTTTTTTGACAATATATCGGAAGTAAAATACTTTGCTTCATATTGTTCTTGTGACAATTTTGGAATTGTATGTGAATTAAACTCTTTACACCATCCCTGTAATTCTTTAGCTTCTTTCTCTGTAATACCCTGATGTTCATACAAGTATTCACTGTACCAATAAAAAGCCCTAAAACTTGATAGAGTCGATACTGCATTTACAAAAATGAATTTTTTTGACATTTTTACTAGGTCACTTTCAAAATGTCCCTTTATAAATAAAAAAGGCACCTTTGGTCTTTTATTGACAGGTACTGATGTAGAGAAATATTTAAATACTAATGTATGATAATAATAAGCAGTCAACCAAGGAATATTTTTACTCTCATGTAACCAGCCAATAAAATTCAGACTAATCTGATAATAGAATTCAGTTACATTTTTCTCTATTCTGTAAATTTCATCTAATGGTTCTTCAATTTTTCTAGTAATTTGATTTACTCTTTCAAGTAGAAACTTTGGATCATAAAACTCATCTTTCATATCAATTTTTAGTGTCTTAAATACTTCGGACAACTCTAAAGATGATTTTTCATCAAAACCATTATCTAATTTTGGTATATAGTATGATGCCCATAATAATGGCTCTATCACAGCTTCACTTCCTATAATATTTTCAGAGTATAGGACTTGAAGATAGATTTTCTCTAACAAGTTAGTGAGCAAGATTTGCTGGTTTGTAACGCATAAAAAATTAATAAGGTCAAATAATACATCTGGATTATCATCCGGGTAATTAATAAAATTATTAATAAACTCAGAAGCTCTATCAAATTTACCCTCACAAATGTAATAAACTATGAGATCACGATCATAATAGGAATAACTCTGCAAATATACATCAGTGAACTTTTTTCGGATATCTAACAAAACTTCAATATATTCTTTCCCTCTTCCGTGGCGTAGAAGCAAAGCCTGTAATTCAAACAAGATCTCTTCTTCTAAACCAAGATGAGGCACAAGTTTTGGTTGGTGTTTCAAAAAATTATTTAGGTGAACAAGAAATTCATCGGGATCTTTTATTTTTATATATTTATCTAACCAATCATTTATTATTTTTTCTTCCTCTATTGTCGTTTCTGGAAGGGTTAACTTTGGTTTTTTCGAATGTTCTACTTTAGGGGTGATGAATTTATTTACTACTTCCTCTGACTCTTCCTCAGGAAAAATATCTTCACTTTCAACATCTTCAATTAACTCATCTTCTTCATATAAAAGCTCTGGATTCTGTTCTAATCTTGATCTATCTTCATCCTTGATAAGACAACATTTTTTATATTTTTTACCACTGCCACAATGACATGGTGAGTTTCTACCTATGTTTTTGCTCACTTACAAATCCTTCTTAAAATGACCTTTAATGCAAAGTAAGATACCATATTTAGAAATTAGAGTTGGCTTATTGTATGCATATTATTCCTTTCTAGCCTAACAGCTTAGTATATGACCTAATAGTTCCTTCACTTTAGAACATTACTGTCTTCTAAAATTTTATATTACAGATAAGAATTTGTTATTACAATGAATCCTTCCAACAAATACACCCTAAAAGTAGAAGCTACTACGACACTGTGAAAATAGCAACATGCTTGTTATTTTAGCAAGTACTACCATGTGTGAGCTAGGGAGGCCTAACGCCAAATTGAGGGGCAAACGGTTCGAAGACACTGAACTCAAACCTACGATAAATTGCCCGAATGAACTGAGCATAAATTAACCGATTAGCTAGTTTGTCCCCTCGAATGTCTTGTTATGCTAAGTTGTTAATTTTAGCACGGTTTATCTTGTTTACTCCAAACCTCTATTTGATTTTTCCATTGCTTTTCAACTAGGTCTATAAGAGGTTGATGTATGTGTTTATGGTTAGACTGGAGTACTA
>CAYOFS010000258.1:0-2010 GCA_964403095.1 uncultured Flavobacteriaceae bacterium
AAATGGGTGGCACTAAACGAAACGGAATAGCCAAAAGAGATACAATATTAAAAAGTATTTCCAAATCTATTCCTTCGGTAATTTCATTTTTTAGTAAAGAACGGCTTATCAGAAAATTAGGATTTGAAGTTATAGATTTTAGCGATTCGTATATCCCTATTTTTACTTTTCAATATGTATCATCAGGCGGAAATAGTTCTTCTAAATGTGATATAAAGTTAGATATCGAGAATTTAAACAAATTAATAAACTATTTAAACGATGTGATAAAATGGAGAAAAAGTATTGCTGGACAAAGAGCATTAATGACTTCAAAATTAAGGGAAAAAATTAAAAAAAGAGATAATTATACTTGTTGCAATTGTAATTTAAGTATAGAATATGAGAAAAATTTATTATTAGAAATTGACCACATTATTCCGGTTTCAAAAGGTGGTCTAACAACGGAAAAAAATCTTCAAACTTTATGTTGGAGATGTAACCGAACAAAAGGAGCGAAAATAGAAAACGGTGTAGAACAACGTATATAAAAAATAGCGGTTTTAGTGCTTAATCAAAGTGATATTCATATATTTAAAGTCAGTTATCAACCGAAAAGTTAGTGCGTTAAAATCCGCTACTTTTCATATACAAACCGTTACCCACAAGCAAAAAACAGAACATAAAATGAATATAGATTTTAAAGAAAAACAAAAATTTTCACAATGGTGGTTATGGATAATTCTAATTGGTATTGGAATTATTCCCATAATAGGATTATACAAGCAATTAATATTAAAACAAATCTTTGGCGACAATCCAATGTCAGATTTTGGGTTAATTGTTTTTTCTTTCTTTATTTTTCTTATAATTGGAATTTTCTTTTTAATAACATTGGAGACTAGAATAACTAATGAAGGAATTCAAATGAAATTTATACCTTTTGTCCAAAAGAGAATTAGATGGGATGAAATCAAAAATGCTGAACTTGTAAAATATGGTTTCTCTGGCTTTGGAATACGAATTAGTCTAAAATACGGAACTATATATAATATAAAAGGCAAAAATGGACTATTCATAGAATTAAAGAATGGCGAAAAAATCTTAATTGGAACTCAAAAACAAAATGAATTAAAAAAAATTGTAAATAAATATTTGGAATAAATGAAAAAACAAAATTTACTTCTTGGAATAATTCTTTTCATACTTGGTTTTATAGGAATTTTATCAATTCTAACGATGACATTGCCTATTCCAGAGAAAACAATGGAACTGTTACTCGAAAAATTAACACCAAATCAAATAAAGTTAGTAACACTAATTAATCCTACTGTAATGTTGACTATTGCAATTTTTATAGGTGTTATTTTACATAAAAAAGTTAATTTAAATGTCCCAATAATTGAAGGAATAATAACAAGAAAAAGCAATTGGAGTTTAATCTCAATCTTAAATTACGGCATAATTGGTGGTGTAATTAGTGGAATTCTAATAACCATAATTAGTTTTATTTATTATCCATTTCTTCCAAATGAGTTTATAGAACTTGGAGAAAATATGAAACCAAGTTTAGCCACAAGATTTTTATATGGTGGATTTACAGAGGAAATTTTACTTCGCTTTGGTTTTATGACATTAATTGTTTGGATAGCCTCTAAAATCATTAAAAACGGAAAAAATAGTATCTATTGGATTGGAATTATAATTTCATCTATTCTTTTTGCTTTTGGACATTTTCCAATTGCATTTCAAGCAGTTGAAAATCCATCAACTTCCTTACTTGCATATATTTCAATTGGCAATTCAATTGGGGGAATTATTTTTGGTTGGTTATATTGGAAAAAAGGATTAGAAAGTGCATTTATTGCACATATTTTTGCACATATAATAATGGTAATTGGAGAACAATTTATCAACTAAAATATGATCGCCAGTGGGTAACAAAGTATAAAAATAATAGCCGAAATAGTAGTAAAATGAACATTGTAGTCCGCAACAACATTAGTAGTAAATTGAAAAATTCTGCTTACG
>CAYOFS010000259.1:0-2004 GCA_964403095.1 uncultured Flavobacteriaceae bacterium
AACTTATTCTAATAATACTCTTCTTTCTTTAAAGGATGTTAAAAAACAACTGCTTGATTTAGTTAAAGAATTAAGAGCAAATAATATTAATAATTTAGTTGCCTGATATAAAAATGAGATGATTCATTAGGTTAAATGGATAAATAAATAATGTGTTTTTGTTTCGTTATTGGATTGATTTTAATAATGTGAAAATACCCTTTAAATTTAAACAAATACAATACGTATTATAATTATTAAAAATCACGTTCGTTTTGAGCGTGATTTTTTTTATATTCGCAATCTAAATAATTTATAAAATGGCAGACGATAAAAAAGTAATATTTTCCATGTCAAAACTTTCTAAAAGTTATGATGGAGGAAACAAACAAGTATTAAAAAACATATACCTAAGTTTCTTCTATGGAGCAAAAATTGGAATTTTAGGTTTAAATGGTTCAGGGAAATCTACCTTGATGAAAATCATTGCAGGAATTGAAAAAAACTATCAAGGTGATGTAACTTTTGCACCAGGTTACACCGTTGGTTATTTGTCTCAAGAGCCTGATTTAGATGAAACTAAAACAGTAATTGATATTGTAAGAGAAGGCGTTGCCGATACCGTTGCGGTACTTGATGAATACAATAAAATTAATGACATGTTTGGCTTGGAAGAAGTGTATTCCGACGCTGATAAAATGGAAAAACTAATGAATCAACAAGCAGTTTTACAAGATAAAATAGATGCTTTAGGTGCTTGGGAATTAGATACTAAATTAGAAATAGCAATGGATGCATTGCGTACGCCAGAAGGTGATACGCCAATCAAAAATTTATCTGGTGGAGAACGAAGAAGAGTTGCTTTATGTAGATTATTACTACAACAGCCAGATGTTTTATTATTAGATGAACCTACCAATCACTTAGATGCAGAATCGGTTAATTGGTTAGAACACCATTTAGCACAATATAAAGGAACTGTAATTGCAGTAACACATGATAGGTACTTTTTAGATAATGTTGCAGGGTGGATTTTAGAGCTAGATAGAGGAGAAGGAATACCTTGGAAAGGAAATTACTCTTCTTGGTTAGAGCAAAAAACAGACAGAATGGCGAAAGAAGATAAACAAACTTCTAAACGTCAAAAAACCTTAGAAAGAGAATTAGAATGGGTTAGACAAGGAGCTAAAGGAAGGCAATCTAAATCAAAAGCACGTTTAGCAAATTATGAAAAGTTACTAAATCAAGATCAGAAAAAAGTAGAAGATAAATTAGAGATTTATATTCCAAACGGACCACGATTAGGAACAAATGTAATTGATGCTATAGGTGTTTCTAAAGCTTTTGGAGATAAATTACTATACGATGACTTGAACTTTTCACTTCCACCAAATGGAATAGTTGGTATTATTGGTCCAAATGGAGCTGGTAAAACAACTATTTTTAAAATGATTATGGGCGAAGAAACACCTAATAAAGGTGAATTTAAAGTAGGCGATACAGCTAAAATTGCTTATGTAGATCAACGCCATTCAAATATAGACCCAGAAAAAACTATTTGGGAAAACTTTGCGGAAGGACAAGATATGATTATGATGGGCGGAAAAATGGTAAATTCTAGAGCTTATTTAAGTAGATTTAATTTTAGTGGTTCAGAACAAAATAAGAAAGTATCTATGCTTTCTGGAGGAGAACGTAATCGTTTGCATTTAGCAATGACTTTACGTGAAGAAGGTAACGTTTTATTATTAGATGAACCAACCAATGATTTAGATGTAAATACTTTAAGAGCTTTAGAAGAAGGTTTAGAGAATTTTGCTGGTTGTTCGGTTATTATATCACACGATAGATGGTTTTTAGATAGAGTATGTACACATATTTTAGCTTTTGAAGGCGACAGTTCGGTTTATTATTTTGAAGGCTCATTTACTGAATATGAAGAAAATAAAAAGAAACGTCTTGGAGGAGATTTAGTACCTAAGCGTATTAAGTACAAAAAATTGATTAGATAATAATATCGGCTCA
>CAYOFS010000260.1:0-2004 GCA_964403095.1 uncultured Flavobacteriaceae bacterium
AACAATTTCTAAAAACCCCATATTAACTAATTTTTTTAAATCTGCTCTTGCTGTAAAATTTGAGATATTAAATCGTTTTTCTAATTCTTTGCTGTTTAAAACTCTATCAGCATCATCAAAAACAATTTTTAAAACTTGAGCCATTCGTTCATTAATGTTAGGTATTTTTAAAAACTTGGCAGACTGTACTACTTCCTTTTGCTTTTTGTTGATGTATTCTTTTAAAGCAATGAAGGCTTTTTCCATTGTTTTTATGTGGTAGGTAATAAAATAGTTTAGATCATTATCGTCTATTTCGGTATATAAATAGGCTTTTTCATATTGATTTTTACTGTCTTTTATAATTCTTGAAATAGACATATACTCGGTTAGCCAATATCCTTTTTTTAGCATATACCAATAAAACAAAGCACGTGCTGTACGACCATTTCCATCAGAAAAAGGGTGAATCCAACCGATCATAAAATGAATGATACATCCTTTTAATATTGGGTGTACAAATGCTTCATTATCTGAATTGAAAAAAAGCAATAAATCATTTAATAATTCTTTAAGTTCTGCTTCTTTTGGTGGCGTATGCACAACTTCTCCATCTATTTGGTTTACAACCTGTATTTCATCATTTTTTCTATAAGCACCTTCATCTTTTTCATTATCAAGTGTGTCTTTTGTGATGAGTTGGTGTATGTGTAATAAATTTTCTATACTTAAATCATCATTTTTATGTTGTACAATGTGTTTCATTGTTACATAATTATTGAGTATCATTTTTTCGGAATTACTCTTGGGTTTTAATTCCTTTTGTATCATTTCTTTTGCCTTTTTACGAGTCGTATTGGCACCTTCCATTTGGCTACTCGATATGGCTTCTTCTATTAGCGAACTAATAATAAATTTTGTTTTATCGGTTTCGGCAATACCTACATTACTGCTTAAAGTACCACCAATATTCATATCGAACTGATGTAATGCGCGGTGCATAAAATCGGTAATATGAAAGGTAAATTGGTGTTTACCAAATTTTAGGGTATTGTTTTTTAATGCTCGTTGCATTTTTATAACAGACCAGAAAGCAGCAGGTTCAAGGTCTTTGTTTTTATACTTTACCTTGTCCCAATACAAATAGTTATCTTGTATTTTTTTTAAATCACCAGACATTTCTAATTGTACCACATTGCTTATGGTACTGTCTGTTTTCTTAAATTCTGGTGCTGTTTCTAACATTTTATTTTAAATTACAAATACAAAAATAAGCAAAAACTGCGAGAATATCGTTATTTCTCGTCATTTCTCTCAATTTTATCTTACACAAACATTTTTTGCAATAATCCTTTCTTAAATACGACAGAATCCTCAATTTGATTATTCATATTATCAATAGATTTATCTATGGATGATAGAAAATTGGCTATTTTTTGTTGTTCTTTTTTTTCAGGTGTTAAGACATTAAATTTTAATATGTCCCCTTTTGACAAATTCTGTTGAGAAGAACCTTGTCCCATTAGTTTGAAATATTTTTGATTGTAATTAATAAATGTTTTTAAATAATAACGATTAATTTCAATTTTCGGTTTTAAGGCGCCCATTCGTTGATTTAGGACAAAATCATCATTTGGTATTATGTCGGTTAATCCTAAAAAATTACCGTGAGCAACATCACTTAAAACCATTACTAAATCATCCTTACTTAATGAATTGTCAGTTTCATTTACCTTTTTGTGGTAATTCTTCAACTTCCCATTTATATCTATACTATTTAATGTGATAAGGTTATATACACCATTTTTAACAACTGATTTTTCAAATGAACCACCATTTAAGTAATTGCAAACCTCTCCCAATGTCTTCACTTCCCAATCTGGAAAACTTGTACTGAGCGAAGTCGAAGTATCAGAGCCATCCTCTTTCCCGCCTGCCGGACGGGCAGGTTTAAAGCGTAATTGTCTTGAACTATGATTTTTTTGATTGGCTTTGATTGACTGTGATTTTTTTTCATCATAGTTT
>CAYOFS010000261.1:0-2003 GCA_964403095.1 uncultured Flavobacteriaceae bacterium
CAAATTTATTAAAAAAACCTTATACTTGTGTGTTTTAATTCAATTAGTAATAATGCTTAATCTTATTTATACTCATTCTTAGTAATAGCAAGTGTGTAATTATTATTAATACAATAATTTTTAGAGGAATTGTTAAGATTTATTCAAAAAAACAAATAAAAAATATTGGTTTTTTAAAATTATGTGAAAAACAAAGGCAATAGTTTTAATTTGTATTCAACCTTAAATCCGCAAGTGTATTTCTACTGCAAAGCCAAACTTCACGCCATTATTGACAATGCTCAAAAAAACTTACTCACTATATCTATTGATATACTTATACCAGTTTAACATCAAAACACGCTATAAATTTGTCATCTTTTTCCGTTCTACTTCTCTAAAAAATTTAACTATAACTATGGTTATACTGAAATTTTTATAGCTTGTATAACAAAAAAATATTTAAAATTTATTACACGTCTTTTGAAATTAAACTGGTATTACGTTACTTTTTTCTGCTCTAGACCAATACTAGCACACATTTTGACTTTTCGTAACGAAAACTCTTGTAGATTTAAAGTTCAATATAAAATTCACCTACAATTTGATTTTAATTTAATATTGTAATTTTACGGTATAATAATTGTAATAACCTTATACAAATCAATTACTAAATGCATTCAAAATTTATATTTTTTTTTCTTTTTTTAACAGGTACACAGCTTTTCTCTCAAGAATTAATAGAGGTTTTAGCTCCAAATTATATTAAAACCATTACACTTAGAGCTAAAAAAGCCAATGTTTTTGTACCAATTATACGTTTAGGGGAACCTTTATTATTTAGCTTTGATGACCTTGAAGGAGATGAGAAAGAGTACAATTATAAATTGATTCATTGTACTGCTGATTGGAAACTTAGTAATATTAGTTCAACTGATTTTATTAATGGTTTTAACGATGATACCATAAGGGAATCTGAAAACTCATTCAATACTTATCAAAATTATACGCATTATGAATTACAAATTCCTAATCAAAATATGCGTATTAAAATTAGCGGAAACTATTTAATTGCTGTTTTAGATGTAGATGGGGAAATAGTTTTTACTAAGCGATTTATGGTTTATCAGCAAAAGGTTGATGTTGGCGTAAGTATTCATAAAGCAAGAAAAATTACAGATATAACTACTAAGCAGAATGTAGAATTAGTGGTTAATTGCCCTAATATAAACATTGACAACCCTAGCGAAGAAATACAAATTGCTTTATTTCAAAATAACGATTGGAATAATGTTATTACTAATTTAAAACCGCAATTTTTTAGAGGATCTCAACTTATATACAAATATGGTGATAAATCAACTTTTTTTGGAGGAAATGAATACTTGTATTTTGACACGAAAGATTTCCGCTCGGCAACAAATAATATTAGACGAGTTGAGTTAAAAGATCTGTATGAAACTAGATTATATGTTGACGAATCTAGAAATCAAAAACCATATACTTACAATCCTGATATTAATGGGAACTTTATTGTGAGAACTATAAATGCTGATATCATTAAAATAGAAGCGGATTACACTAAAGTTCATTTTATTTACCAATATGATAAGGTAATAGAAGGTGAAGATATTTATGTTTATGGAGCGTTTAATAATTGGGAGTTTACCGAAGAAAACCGATTAAAACATACTACACAAAATTATTACGAAACCGATATTTTATTTAAACAAGGATTTTATAATTACACCTATGTAAGTTTAGATAAAAACAATATTATAGACAACACTTTAGAGGGAACTCATTTTCAAACTGAAAATGATTATTCAGTGCTAGTATATTACAAAAAATTTGGAGCAAAATATCACGAAATTATAGGTTACGGAATAGGAAATTCCGTAAATTTGCAAAATTAAAAATTTTATAATGTAGGTGGTATTAGATTTCAAAATATAGCTACAAATGATGCTATTAACCTGAGTTCGACCTAAACTTACAATCAAAGTTTTCAGCCTTTTTCTTAG
>CAYOFS010000262.1:0-1998 GCA_964403095.1 uncultured Flavobacteriaceae bacterium
GTCGTGACGCAAAGGTCACAACAGATAAATGGAGGGGATATAGACCAATTGCAAAAGCATATAACATCTCACAAGTAGAGAGTAACGGCGGACTGAATTTCAAAGCGCTGCACACAATGATCCATCAAATAAAACCTTGGATAAGAACAACCTATTCTTGGGTAAGTGATTTCAATATTAATAGATATTTCAATGAGTTCTGTTTTAGAATCAATCGCTCAAAAAGCAAAGCAACAATATTCAATAACCTAATAACTAAAATGGTCAAAAAGGATAAAGTGTATCAAAATCAAATAATATGCAACTAACTACTGACCTCTAAATTATTTTATCATGCCATATTTATAACCAATTCGGAGGGTAAAATTAAAAAGGTAATTATCAGTTTCTTTAGCATTAATGTCTAACTCTGACCCATTGCGAGAAAAGTTAAGCAAATCAAATCCCAAACCCGTTTTAAATTCAAAATTCCATCTATAGTTAATATTTCGTCGCATACCCCAAGCGAGTGTTAAAAATAAACCGCCATCAGCATTAATATCAACGTCTTTAGGTGAATAGGCTAAAAACTTAGGGTAGTAACGGATAGCCCCAGAGGCAAAATCGCCACTATTATGAAATGTATTTTTACTATTTCCTTGACGTTTTCTTGAGTTGTAGTACCACCTAACCCCTAAAGAACCTACAGGTGAAAATAGTGGGTATTGATAAAATAATGAGTTTTGGTTTTCCTCATTAGATATTATATTATCATTTGTAATAATTTTATCTTTAATAAATAGTGGAGCTTCATATCCAAATTCGGTTCTAAAGGCCCAATTTTTATTCAAACGTGTTTCATTATTCCACCAAATACCAAGCGCACCTATTTGAACACCACTAATAGATTCATCAACAATCTGAGCCTTTGTAACCGTAAAACACATTAATAAAATGAGTGAGACTATATTTAACCTTTTCATATGATTTTATTAAAATGTGAAACCATAACTTATTGAGGGAATAAAACTAAATAAGCTTTGTTGATATAGTCGATTACCGTCACCATTTTGGTTAGCACCAATGTAGTAGTAATAAGCGTTGCGTCTAGCATATAAATTGTACACACTTAGATTTAATGTTCTTTCTCCCCATTTTTTCTTTTTCCGAAAGTTAACTCCAACATCTAACCTATGATATGGTCTTAACTTATTTGCATTGCGTTCTCCATATATTAAAACCTCTGAAAGTTCATCTTCCGGACCTCCATTTACATCATCGAACTCATTATAAATATCATATCTACCATTTGGTAGAGTATATGAAATTCCAGTACTGTACACCCAATTTGCCGAAAAATCAATTTTTTTATTATACTTATGAGAAAGCACTATACTTGCATCGTTTCTCCTATCATAACGGTACGGAAATTCTTTGCCATCATTTAGATTATCAAACTGACGATTGGTTTTGGACCAGGTGTAACCAACCCACCCACTAGTTTTTCCAAGTTTTTTTTGCACAAGTAGTTCCACACCATAGGATTTGCCTTTTCCATCTGTTACTACTAAGTCTTCCCAATCTGCGCTTTCAGTTAAAAAACTTGCGCCATCTTTATATTCAATTAAATTATTTAGTTTCTTATGATAACCTTCTATACTTAATTCATAGGTGTTGTTATAGATTGATTTAGCAATTGCGAAAGACCATTGTTCTGCATTTTGTGGAGCCACACGCTCTGTTGCCGGAACCCATAAATCACGCGGCAGTCCAACGCCTGAAGTTGTAAGGAGATGAACATTTTGGTTCATTTTCGAAAACGCTCCCCGTAGGGCTACATTTGCAGGTAATAAAAAGTTGGCCAGTAATCGTGGTTCTAGTGAAAAATAATCTTTACCGTTAATATGATAATTGGCTGCTCTTAGACCTAAGTTGAAATTTATTTTCTTGAATAGCGATATTTCATTTTCAATATACGCTGAATTTTCCCATGCAAAGCGTTTGTTATTCCCAGTCACA
>CAYOFS010000263.1:0-1959 GCA_964403095.1 uncultured Flavobacteriaceae bacterium
AAAACATCATCTGGTTATGCAGATTGGTGTGATATTAAAATAGAAAAAATACGATTGACGAAAATGGGTTAGTTAGTGAGTAAACGCTAATTCTAAAGTCAAATGATATAATAATTGTATTTTTGACGTCAATTTACAACTAACTCAATGAAGAAAGGAATATTATTAGTCAATCTCGGATCACCAGATAGTACAAAAACAAAAGACGTTAGAAAATATTTAGATGAGTTCTTAATGGATGAAAGGGTAATTGACATACCCTATTGGAAGCGGTATCTACTTATTAAAGGCATTATTTTAAATACACGTCCAAAAAAAACTGCTGAAGCCTATAAAAAGATTTGGACGAAAGAAGGTTCTCCTTTGGTGGTGATTTCAGAATTATTTTCAAAAAAAGTAGCCAAACAATTAGATATTCCTGTTGCTTTAGGGATGCGTTATGGTTCAATGAGTATTCAAAATGCCATTCAAGAATTGGTAAATCAAAATGTTGAAGAGATTTTGTTAGTACCTCTTTATCCTCATTATGCTATGTCGTCATTTGAAACGGTAGTTGAAAAAGCAAAAGAAATCAACAGAAAATCATTTCCTACCATTAAAATGGATGTTTTACCTCCTTTTTACGACAATTCTGATTATATCAAAGTGATGAGTAATAATATTGAAAAGCATTTATCAGATTTTAATTACGATCATATTTTATTTTCTTATCATGGTATTCCTGAGCGACATATTTTTAAAACTGACAAAACAAATACGCATGGTGATATCGTTCTAAATGTAGATTGCTGTGAAAACAATCCGAAATCTAGAAAAACTTGTTATAGAAGTCAATGTTTTGAAACTACAAAACAAATTGTAAATACATTAAAATTAAAAGAAGGTACTTATAGTATTTCTTTTCAATCTAGAATGTTAAAAGACCCTTGGTTAAAACCTTACACCGATTTTGAATTTGAGCGTTTGGCAAAAGGTGGAGTCAAAAATTTAGCTATAATTACTCCCGCTTTTGTAGCCGATTGTTTAGAAACTTTAGAAGAAATTGCCATGAGAGGTAAAGGAGATTATATCAAAGCTGGAGGCAAAAATTACAATTATATACCCTGTTTGAATGATAATGACGATTGGGTAGCTGTGATGGTTGAATGGCTGAATGAATGGATTGGTGAACCTGTAACTTTCTAAAATGGATTATCTTTATATAAAATCGCTCCACATCATATTTATAACCACATGGTTTGCTGGACTTTTTTATATCATCAGATTATTTATTTATTTTAAAGAAGCTGAAGAAAAGCCTGAATTAGAAAAAAAAATATTACAAAAGCAGTATCAGTTGATGAGCAAAAGGTTATGGTATATCATCACCTGGCCTTCTGCAATACTCACCGCTATTTTTGCTACATGGCTATTAATTTTACAACCTGAATGGCTAAAAGCAAGTTGGATGCATATTAAACTAACTTTTGTCCTGGCTCTATATTTATATCACTTTAGTTGTCAACACATGATTAATCAAATTGAAAAAGGACATTTAAACTATTCTTCTTTTGCCTTACGGATTTGGAATGAAGTTGCCACTCTTATCTTATTTGCTATTGTATTTTTAGTAGTATTAAAAAATTCTTTAGGATGGGTTTTTGGAGTATTAGGTATTCTAGGTGTTTCTGTATTACTTATGCTCGGCATAAAATTATACAAAAGAATTAGAGCAAAAAAGGATTGGAATCAGGAATAAAACAATTAATAAAGCAACCTTTTTATTTTTATTGCATCTCATAAAAAACAAACCAATTCTACAATGAAAAAAATAGTAATTCTTCTCGTTGCACTTTCTCTACAATCATGTATTTTTCCTTTTGACAGAGGTGATGATGTATATCCTGGTTCTTATTACAAAGCTGTTTATATGGATAGGGATGCTTTTGAAGCTTCAGTAAGCATTGAAAAACCAGGCTC
>CAYOFS010000264.1:0-1942 GCA_964403095.1 uncultured Flavobacteriaceae bacterium
CAGGAGAATGTGTGGTGTTCAGAACCCCATTACGGTGCAAATAATACGGGTATTGGATATAAAACTTTTTTATCAGAAGGTTTATTTGTTCCAGATAAATTACAAAACAAAGAAGTAACAAGGTCAATATTTAATAAAACAAAATTCTACGACCAAATAGCGTGGTTTAATGATAATAAGAAAATCCCTAATTTATCCCTTGAATTTGTCAATGGTGGTAATTATGATTTTGTACCAATAGCATTAAAAAATCGTAATATTTCAAAAAGAAGTTTATCCTATTTAATATCAGACCACTATCCACTTTGGGCAGAGTTCAAAATGTAAGTTTGATACTAAAATATTGCCATCGCTACTGCCAACGCACTATGAGCCTTTATTGTTTTTCTTATTACAATGCGACATTCAATCGCCATTAAGGCTAACATTTTATTATTAGTGGAAAATCCAAGCAGTTCCAACCTCTTTTTCCACTAACAATAAAACGTCCTTATTTATCTTGAAATAAATAATTGTTTATAAAATGATAAACAAAAAGAAAACCCTGCAATCATTATAATTATAGAGTTCCTTACCAGAAAATTTATTTTAAAAGCAATTAAGCAACTTCAACAATATTTAAAACATTGTAAGCACCATTTTTTAATTGATATTGCACACCATTTACTTCTTGAAAAAATTCAATAAGAATTAAATATATTTTATTTCCACTTCCACTTGGCACACCAGCAGGAGTTAAAGTTTGACTTGCAGAAGTATTATCAATAGCAAGATTTACAGTTGGACTATATTCAATAGCATTATCTTTAGTATCAAAATCCAAATCTAAAAAAGCAGATGAAAGACTTATGTGTGTTGCACCACTTGGATAAGAAACATCATTTGCAGGAGTTAAATTAGGAATACTTACTTCTCCAGTTGCATTATCAACGCTAAAAGGGGCAAACAAAACAGCACTTAATAAAGCACGTTTGTTAAAATCAAAACCTTTTAATTCTGCTTTACCTTGTGCAGTTGCTAAACCTGTTGCTACATTTCTTTGACCTCTAACAGAAGTTAAATCAAAGTTTTTAACTTTAGACATTACTTGTGTTAATCTGCTTGTTACACGATTATCTTTTGCTTTAATCATTAAGTTTCTTACAGAAGTTCTTAATAATTTACCTGAAGTTGCAGAATGACCAAACTCGCTACCATTTTCACGAGTTCTTTCAAAAGCAGGGTCATTTTGTATTCTTTCTTTAGAGACACCACTTTTTGTTTTTACTAAATAACCACCATCTTGACCTTTGTAAAATGTTAGATTATCTAATGTACCTTCAATTTTTATAATTCCTTTTAACTTTGCCATAACTTTACATTTTTTATATTATAAAGCAAAGATATAATTAACTATCAATCAGTAAAATATACACTTCCGAGTTGTGAATAAATTACCAATATTTCCGAAGTAATTACTTTTTTCAATGCTTAATATTTTGTATATTAGTGTTTTAGTAATAGGTGCTATATGGTTAAAGTATAGATAGAGTATTAATTTAAAATATATAGAGTAAAATGAAGCGTATTTGTATCTACCCAAAAGACATACAAATAGTTACAGGTAAAAGTGAAAGGTACGGCAGAAACATCATTAAGATGATAAAAGAGAACCTACAAAAAGAAAAACACCAATTAGTAACTATTGATGAATTTTGTGTTTTTATGGGCTTAGAAATCAGTAAAGTTGAAGGTTTAATCAAATAAAAGATTATATCTTTGAAGAAGTTTAAAAGGTGTCCTATTAGGTGACCTCAGATTGATACAGGGCGTGAAGTGTTATAAATAAAAGCATTAGAAAGTAGGTTCATTTACCTCTTTCTCCGCAAAAGCCCTTATAATCATTTAATTATAAGGGTTTTGTATTTTAAGGTGTTGTATTGGGTGTTGTTTGTGTTGTTTT
>CAYOFS010000265.1:0-1939 GCA_964403095.1 uncultured Flavobacteriaceae bacterium
AAATATGTCACGTAAGAACTTGAAATCACCTAGATTCTTTTAACAAAAACCTAAACAACATTTATCCGATGAAAAAAAATATACTTTTACTTTCGTTCTTATTAATATCTTCCCTTTTATTCGCGCAAACTACAGTGGGCGAATACAAAATAGATAACTTAGATTCTAATACTAAATTCTCTGATTTCGGAACAGCTTATTATGGAGATAGCCAAATTATATTTTCTTCTGCTAAAAATGAAGGATTTTTAAAATCAGAATGGAAAGGAAACAAACAACCATTTTTAGATTTATTTGAAGGAACGATTGGTTCTGAAGGAAAAGTAACGGATATTAAGGAGTTTTCCAATAACGTAAATACAAAATATCACGAATCTTCTGTTGCCTTTGCATCAGATCAAAAAACAGTATATTTTACAAGAAATTACTATTATTCAAGTGAATTAGGTAAAGATGAAAAAGGCGTTACAAACCTTGCTCTCTTTAAAGCTTCTGTTTCACCCGACGGAAGATGGACAGACATCATTTCAATGCCTTTTAATAATGAAAATTATTCTGTTGGACATCCTTCAGTAAGTAATGATGGAAAAAAATTATATTTCATATCAGATATGCCAGGTACTTTAGGAGCAACCGATGTATATGTAGTTGATATTAATTTAGATGGTACTTATGGAGTTCCAAAAAATTTAGGCACAAAAATAAATACATCTGGTAAGGAAATGTTTCCGTTTATTGATCAAGACAATATTTTATACTTTTCATCTGATAGCCGAAAAGAAGGAAAAGGCGGTTTAGATGTTTATGCCGCTAAAATTACAGATAATGCTATATCTGATGTATTACATCTTGGAGCTCCTGTAAATAGTTCGGCTGATGATTTTGCTTATATTTTAAAAAATGGAGAAAACATTAACGAAGGCTATTTCTCTTCAAATAGAGAAGGCGGAAAAGGAGACGATGATATTTATCACTTCACCTCTTCTCCTCCACTTAAAATTGAATGTAACCAAGCTGTTACAGGGAAAATATTAAACAGTAAAACAAAAGAAAATATTGAAGGAGCTGTTGTTGTATTGTTTGACAATGAAGATAATGAAATCGAAAATACCACAACAAATAATAAAGGCGAATTTAACTTTACAGTAGATTGTGAAAAATCATTTAAAGTAGTTGCAAGTAAAGAAAAGTACAAAAATGATAGTAAAACCTTTGAAACCGATAATAATTTAGAAGGGAAAACAAGTCTAGAATTAAACTTAGAACCAATTCCTGTTGTAGTGCCTGAAGTTGTAGTGGTTAGAGATAGAGTTATTGTAAATATCAATTCAATTTATTTTGATTTTGATAAAGATAACATTCGCTCTGATGCATCATACGAACTAGATAAAGTGGTTGCAATTATGAATAAATATCCTAGCTTATTAATAGAAGGTAGTTCACATACCGATTCTAGAGGACCAAGTGCCTACAATGAAATACTATCTTCACGAAGAGCAAATTCAACAGTAGCATATATTGTCTCTAAAGGAATTAATAGTAGTAGAATTTTAGCTAAAGGCTATGGAGAAAGTCAACTAGTAAATCATTGCAACGGAACAACAAAATGCTCAGAGGAAGAGCATGAGCAAAACCGTAGAACAGAATTTGTAATACTTAATCCTGATGTATTAGGTTATATTACTAAATAAGATACGATATTGTTATCTAATAAGTTCTTTGAATAAGCGGCTTTAGTTTAAAATTGTGTTGTTTTATTTAATCATAAAGAGTATGAGCTTTCACACTAGATATACAGTTAAAAATTTGGTTTTACTGAAAATTCAGTGATAAATACATTTCAATATCATATTGGTTCATTTTTTTCATTGATAAAAAAACGAACCAGGCTCAAAAAACATTTTGGCTAGACTTACGAAACCTAATCTAAATTTTTCAT
>CAYOFS010000266.1:0-1924 GCA_964403095.1 uncultured Flavobacteriaceae bacterium
ATTTTTAAAAAATCTTGTTACTCATAGTAAAAGACATCTCAAATATTTCCCTGCTGTAAAAATAGGAAGATTAGCAGTTAATAAAAACGTTCAAAAATCAGGTCTTGGCAAAATTATTATTAATAATATTATCAAATACTCTATTGAAATAAATGAAAAATGTGCTTGTAAATTAATAACTGTAGATGCTTATTCACAATCATTATCTTTTTATGAAAAAGCAGGATTTGAATATTTAACTGAAATAGACAAAAATAATAGTGAAAGACAAATGTTTTTGGATTTAACACCAATAATAAAAGCATTTGAAGAACAGTAACTACACACAACAAAATGTAAACGTAATTGCGAGTTTTGTGCTTAATATAAAATTCATATCTTTAAACAAATTGTAGTGATAAATTGAAAGATTTGTGCCTTAAAACCCGCAACTACGCTTACACAAATCGTTGCCAATCATATAAAAACACACTTGAGAATTCAAGAACTTAACGCAACAAATTTAAAAAAAATTATTAATCTTTAAATATATACATTATGAAAAAAATCAATCTTTTAATTATCATTTTATTATTATTTGCTAACAATACCTACTCACAAAAAGGAATTACAATTATGGGCTCTGGTGGTATTTTATCAATAGACAAAGAAAACACATTTAATATTAATTCAAGTATTAGTTATAATTTTAATTCTAAATACTCAATTGGAGCAGAAATATTAAATAGCAAGTTTGACACAAACTTGTCTGAACTTAAAGTCGCGTATTATTTACTTTATGGAGAATATTCGATGCCAAATAATGGTTTTATTAAAGATAAACTATATTTCTCATTAATATTAGGAGCAGGTATGTCACAACAGAAAAATGATGTTATTAATAATGAAGACTTTGCTGGAATGATTGGTGTAAAATTAAATTACAAAGTTACTGATAAAACTAAAATAGGTTTGAAATCTGGTTTCTATTTTGCCGACTTTGACAATTCTATTGTAAATAATTTATTTATTTCTTATAGGTTCTAATGTTTTTTTAAACCAAAAAAAACTATCTTTGAAAATAAAACACCTAAATTATGATTACAAAAACAAAATTAGAAAAGCAAATTAAAAATTTACCCGAAGAGTTTTCAATAGATGAGTTAGTTGAAAAACTGATTTTGATAGAAAAAATTGAAAATGGAGAAAAACAGTCTTTAAATGGAGAAACAATTTCTGAAGTAGAACTTGAAAGTGAGATTAACAAATGGTTCGAATAAATTGGACTTTACAATCTAAATCAGATTTAAAGCAAATTGCTGATTATATCTCATTAAACTCTAAAAGATATGCAAAACTTCAAGTTTTAAGAATAAAAAATAAAACTCACATTTTAAGAACTCATATTTTAATTGGTAAAGTTGTACGTGAAATTGAGAATGAAAATATTAGGGAATTAATAGAGGGAAGATATAGGATAATATACAAAATAATATCTAAATCACAAATTGATATATTAACTATTCATCACACTGCAAGAGATTTGACAAAACGGAAAATATAAGATACGCTTGGCAACAATATATAACAGTAATTGCGGTTTTGTGCTTAACCTAAAAATTAGTACTTTTACAAAGTTAAGTGTTTAACTCAAAGTTTCGGTATTTAAAGTCCGCAACTACTGTTATACCAAACGTTGGTAGCCATTAGAACCGAGTAAACAGAGTAAATTCAAGACCATCCGACTTACGGAATTAGAATAAAAAAAGGAATTTACTCTCTTAAAAAGTAAAAATCGGAAACCAAAACGGTCGGAATTGCTGAAACAGCGACTTTAAATTTAACTGAAAGTAAGCAAAATTAATAATATTAAATTATGAATAAATTTTTATCAACATTAGTCATATTATTAGCACTAATATCTTTTAGTTCTTGTAATGAATAA
>CAYOFS010000267.1:0-1918 GCA_964403095.1 uncultured Flavobacteriaceae bacterium
TTTTAAATTTTATTATATATTTTAATTCCACTAAATTTGCAGTAGAGCCATAATATATTTATAAAAAAAATAATTGATTTCTATGTTTTTAGTAATATCCATGTAGCCTTTGCCACTTTTTGTTTAGTTAAAATTACACTTTTAAATATAGGTGTTTCTGAAAATATGACTGCTTGGTTTGTTTTTTTTTCTACTTTGGTATCTTATAATATCATCCGTTTTTTACGGTTTAAAAACATTAAAACTTGGTATCATGTATGGATTAAAAATAACAGAGCACTACTCTACTCTATTAGTGTTATTAGCGCGCTAATAATTATATATTTATCTTTTAATTTACGATTAAAAGCTATTTTAGTTTTAATCCCTTTTGCTTTAACTGTCTTTTTTTATACAAGTCCTTTAAAACACTTTTCACTAAGAAATATTCCCGGTTTAAAACTATTTTTGATTGCATTTTCTTGGGCAGGAATTACCGTGTTATTTCCACTAATCCAAAATTATATCACACCAAGAATAATAGATTGGATTACTTTTTTTCAACGATTTTTATTTGTAGTAGTTATTACAATTCCATTTGATATTCGTGATTTATCTTTTGATAATACGCAACTTAAAACCATACCACAACAATTCGGAATTAAAAAATCAAAACTATTCGGAATACTACTTTTAATTCTATTTATTAGCTTAGAATTTATAAAACCATCAGCTAAAAATGTAATAGTGCAAACATTAATTATCACTATACTAAGCGGCCTACTATTGTGGTTTTCAAATAATAATCAGTCAAAATATTACAGTTCATTTTTGGTTGAATCTCTACCTATTACTTGGCTTGTAATACTACTCCTTTTATAAAAAAAACATCTTAGGTATGTTTTCAAACATGCTGAAAATTAAATTTTTTTAGTATAAAAAAAATCTTGGCACGCTACTTGAAACTACTTAATCAAATGCGGAAGCCGAAAAGCAAACAGAGTAGGCATAATCCTAAAAACCATATATTATGAAAACAAGGATACTTATTTTATTAGGAGTGCTTATGATGGTTACAACTGTCAAAGCAAGTATAAGCAAAAAACAAAGCAGTAAGTGGGATTATAATTTCCACGATGCTGAACCGATTTCGTTTAACGAACGTGGAATTAAATTTTATATTTTTCCAGATGGCGAAATGGATTTTGATATTCATGCAAATGATTACGGAACAACAACCGAATATTATTATAGAGGACCTGAAAATAAATCAAGAAGAAACTCTCGCTATAATAGAGGCACTAAAGTTGTAAAAGATTACAGAGGTAGAATAATACGTGTTGGAAATGTATTTATCAACTATAATTATAAAGGTCAAATTAGAAGAGTTGGTAGTGTCTCTATTGGTTATAGAAGAAGTTTAATGACTCGTGTTGGTGGTTTAAGACTTTTATATGATAGATTTGGAAATATAAGATATCGAGGTCAAGTTAAACATCGTTATTCTAACAGTTATTACCAAAACTATTATTCTAATTATTTTTATAACAATTATGAATATAGCTATAATGATGATTTTTTCAATCACAACAATTTTTCAAATAATTACGAACAGTTTAATGAAGATGAAAATTATTATTACTATAGATCAAAAGGAACTACTTCTAAAATAAAAAATGGTAAAAGAGAAGTAAAACAAAAAATGATTAAACGTAAAAAATTAAAAACTAAAGATAAAACACCTAAAAAAAGAAAACGAAGAGGTAAAACGTCTTAGAAAATAAAGCTATGAAAGCGAAAAAAAACTCCCAAAGTTATTTTTAACTGAAGGAGTTTTTTGATTCTTATTATGTTATGCTAAAAATATATGGAAGAAAAATGTTATGCCAATTCTATTTCAAAATGCGCTAAATAAATTTGAAATGCAGGAAAACGTGAA
>CAYOFS010000268.1:0-1915 GCA_964403095.1 uncultured Flavobacteriaceae bacterium
AATAACCATAGAAGAAATTAAAAGAACAACAAAAACAGTACAATACACTAAAAAAGACCTAGTAGCAGGAAAGAAAGGATAATATAGGAAATTAAAAAATTCTGAAATAAAATATAATCCACTAATTATTGGAACATTCCAAATCAGACTATCATTAGCACCTATCCTTAGCAACAGAACAAAAAGAATAAAACTTATAAAAAAATACATTGCGTAAGTATTAATCCCCTGACCATATGTAAACGAATCCATTATACTAGTCCAGAGTAATACAAATACGGAAATCCACAATAATATCTTTGGAATGATTAATTTTTCATTCATCTTTTTTATTTTAATCACTAGAATTTACTTTCCATTTTCCATTCAACTTATATAGAATCAAAAGAGCGGATAATGTGGTAGTTTCCTCTTCTACCAAACTCAACACCCTTTAATCTGACATTGGATTCGTTTAATTGGTACCCATTTGTTGGCTCAATATGGCTCGGGTTAAATCTATCAACAACCTTTCCTAAGGGACTATAGTACTCCCGAAAACCTTTTGAGTATACTTCTCTAAGATAATTACCGAATTTTACAGCCAAATGCTCCTTAAATCTATTTGTTGGAATAGCCTTTGCCATTTTAGTTTCCTTGCACATAATCTGCTACCCAATTTATTCTAATTTCTTACAAGGGACTGCAATTAATTCATTCATAGCATCTTACGCATCAGGACATGATGATTACCCCCAAGGCATAAGTCGCATATCACCCTTCAAAATAAGCCAAAACTTCTTCATAGTAATTAATCAATGGAAGGAGCAAACAAAAAAATAAAAAACATAAAAAAATTGCAAAAATAGATTTATTTCTATTTCTTTTAAATTCATCAAGCAAATTTACATACTCTACAGAACGGTATATTAAATCATGTCTAAGTCTTGGGTTATACTTCCAAAAGAGGGCGTCGAAAAAAAAAAATTTAGCCTTGATGACCTTGCTTTCTTTAACAATGACCGTTTCAACATCTTCTAATGGCGTATTATTTTTATTTATTTTCTCTAAAACAAATCGAGCTTCAAAAGCCTTCCGCTCGAAAACGGAAAATTTATAATAGCAGTAAACTACTAAAAATAGATGCAGCAATAAAATTAATAGATTTACCATTTTAAATAAAATTGTGCTCTTCCCTCTATTTTATAACTAAAATTTTTATAAGATTTAGACCACTCTTCTTGGGCTCCGAACCTTGCTTTACCGTGTAAATCATTAGTATAATTTACTTTTGCTTCTACAAATGATCTTCCAAATCCCTTCTCAACTGTTCTCACCCACCTTTGCCTTTCAAAATCATACTTCATTTTATCTGCAAATTTAAGATCTATAAATTTTGATTCTAATCTTAAACTTCCCAATGTCAGGTTTGGAACATGAAGTTTCATTTTTTCTCCTTTAATATATTCATTCCCGTATCCCATTCCGGCATCTATATTAAACAATGTGAGTTTCTGGTTCAAAGTATTAACTTTCGCAGAGATTCCTAGTTCCCCTCTATCATCTGCGACATTAAGCATTCCTGCAGACAGAGTAACATTCAAATCAAATTCAAATCCAACCTTTACCACCGAACTTTTCCAAGAAGTAGCAATGCTCAAACCTGCTTCACTTCCATCACCAACAACAGATTTAACAACCCATTTGTGTTCTCTTTTCCCACCCGTAGATCTTTTAACTTCGCCTCCATTAAATACAGAATAAAGCCATGCACCAAATCTTCTTCTAAACATCCCTTTGGGATCAATAAACATAATTGGAGAATCCCCGACATAAGCATAAGGAGATGTAGAAAAATGGTTATCAATAACGGGATCCACACTAGTCCACCGCCCAATCCCCGCATCATACCACCGCGCCCCGTAGTCACTCAAAC
>CAYOFS010000269.1:0-1914 GCA_964403095.1 uncultured Flavobacteriaceae bacterium
TTTTAAATTTTATTATATATTTTAATTCCACTAAATTTGCAGTAGAGCCATTATTGTTTATATTAATTTTTTATATGAGTAACTAATTCTCTCCACTGTTTATTGTTTAAAACATCGTTTTTCATAAAATTTCTACAAGCAGTTTTGGTTACCGTAATTTTATGACGAATTTTTTCCATTTGATTTAATTTTTTAATAATTTCCTCTTTCGGCTTTTTTTCTAAGGATAGTTGCCTAACCAACTCCTCTAAATTTGCAATTTTAGAATGAGCCATTACAGCATTTGAATGACGGTCTTTACTCCAGTTTGCTAATTGATTTGTTTGTTCTTCGGTTAATTTTAAATTTTCAACATGAAAAACATCTATCATATAATTTGGTACAGGACTCATTCTACCAAGTGGATCTCCCATTTGGTAAGGATTAGTTTTGTTGTATTTTTCCACTAAAACTTCCCACTGTTTTTTGGTTAATACATTAGCAACAGCATCTCTACATTCTGTTTTTGTTACATTAAGTTGAATTCTTAATTTACCAAACTCAGTGCTTAACTCTTTAATTTTTTTCACTTCAGAACCTTTTAATGACTCTTGCTTAATCGTTTTAGCCATAGCTAAAATTTCCTCATTTAAAGGTTTTGCTTTGGGCATGAATTTATCCTTTAAGGCAAGTAATTTATTTTCTTGTTCTTTGGTTATTTTTAAATCTTCTATATTATTTAAAACAAAACCCATATAACTTGGAACTGATGAGGCTTTTAAAATTGTTTTAACTTGCTTTTTAAGACCAAAATAAAATTCACTATCGGGCAATTTACCGCCTATAAGCTCTGGTTTTGAGCTGTATAATATTTTATAAAAGGCTTCTAATTTTGGTTTCACCACTTTAGCATCAATAGATTTAAGTAAAACATTTTTCATTGCCGATGTTACTGCTTTTTTGTTTAGCTGAGGTATATACTTAACAACTAATTTAGCAGTTTCTTCAGGATTCTCCATACACCATACAGTTGCTTCTTTGTATGCTTTTTGAAATTCTTTTAATAATTTAGGATTTTTCAAAATATCCGAACCAGCCATAATACCTGCAATTGGTATTTCATTTTCTGTGTTAAATAACCTTCCCCATTCATTTTGAAGATCAACTGATCTATAAATATCCGGAGCAACAATACTAGACAAACCAGATTTAGATTTTTCAATTACCATTGAAACTGCAGGGTCTATAAGGAGCGCATTGTCTGTTCTTCTCATAATCATTTTTTTTGCTGCATCCATTGGCGATGGAACATAATTTATTTTAAAATCTTTTTCAGGGTCTAAACCTTGCTTTTTTGCTAATTCCATAAATACAATATGAGGCATATCTCCTTTAAACGGCATGGCTATTTCCTCACCTTTAAAATCGGCTAAAGTTTTTTTATCATTACTTCTAGAAACTAACCACATAGCTCTCCAAATAGATATGTTTAATAGTTTTACTTCTACATTTTTATTATAAAATGTTGCTGCTACATTAGAGGGAACTGCAAAAATATCTGCTTGTTTACTGGCAACAAGCGCTCTAAGTTGGTTTGGGGTTTTCCAAATAATAAGTTCGGATTTAATGTTCTCATTATCAAATACACCATCTTCTATCATTTTAATAATAGGATAAGATACGGGTGCAAAAGGCACGGCAAAAACAATATTTTCTTTAGTGTTTTTTATGTCGTTTGGCTTGGTTTCACTTTTACAACTTGTGAGTAATAAAAGTAAAATCCAAATAATTATGATAGGTTTGTTTTTCATTTTAAAAAAATTAAAATAGATATCACTCAAAACTAATGAGTTTTTAATTAGAGTACAAATTATAACATTAATTGGTTCTACTGCAAATTTAGTGGAAAACCTTAGTTTTAATATCATATTTTGT
>CAYOFS010000270.1:0-1893 GCA_964403095.1 uncultured Flavobacteriaceae bacterium
TTCAAAACGCTCTGTATAAATTCAAAATATTTTTTTGTTTTTCAATCTTTGAATTAGATAAAATTGACATACAAGACAAACCAAAGACAAGAAGGATATTGGGTTATCGTGTAGAAACAAACTACGAAGAAGACACATCTTACTCCACTTTAAAAAAAGAAGATGAAATTGCAAAGATGATTTTGTCATCTTTACGAAAGGAAAAATAATATTGATTACATTTACAGAAAATTAATGTTGTGAATAAAAAGACCAGTCTACCAATTAAACAATGGAAAGAAGATGATAGACCTAGAGAAAAAATGCTTTCTAAAGGGCGAGAATCATTATCTGATGCAGAATTAGTGGCTATTCTAATTGGTTCTGGAAACCGACAAGAATCTGCTGTTGATTTATCAAAGCGTATTCTTGCATCTGTAAATAATAATTTAAATGAATTGGCTACCTTATCTATTTCGGATTTAATGAAATTCAAAGGAATTGGTCCTGCTAAAGCAATATCAATAATAACTGCTTTAGAAATTGGAAAAAGAAGACGCTTAGAGCAGGCGCTTGAAAAACCAATAATTAATTCAAGTAAAAGTGTGTTCAATATTATGCAGCCTTTAATTGCCGATTTACCTCACGAAGAATTTTGGGTTGTTTTTTTAAATAACTCCAATAAAATAATACATAAACAACAAATGAGTAAAGGCGGGATTACAGGTACTGTTGTGGATACTCGCATGATTTTTAAAAAAGCAGTAGAAATTTCATCTGTTGGCTTGATACTTTGCCACAACCATCCGTCAGGAAAGGCTTTACCAAGTATGGCTGATAAAAATTTAACCAAAAAATTGCAATCTGCTGGAGAAACTTTAGATATTAAAGTGTTAGATCATCTAATTATTACACAAAATAATTATTTTAGTTTTGCTGATGATAATTTAATGTAATAACTTAATTTTTTGGAAGATTATTCACTAAATTTGTAATTATGCTTTTAGTTTATACACCAAAAATAACAACACGTTTATCCTACGCTTTTAAACAGTTTTTTACACGAATACTGTTAATAGACATTCAATTTACTACTAAAGTAGATAAATTTGTTGCACATAATGGCCCAAAAATTACTTATGCTAAACAACCTTTAGGTAACGAGTTTTTTATACAAAGTAGTACTTTATTGTTTCAACAAGGAGTTAATGATATTGAAATAAAAGTAAGTGATTGGGAAGACACAAAATGCTTTTTTAAAGTTAGTGAAAAATCAATTGTACCGTTTGATGTTTTTGCCGCAAGTTTCTATTTATTAAGTAGATACGAAGAATATTTACCTCATGTAAAAGATAAGCATGAACGTTTTTCTGCTCATGAAAGCCTTGCTTTTAAAAATAATTTCCTAGACAAACCCGTAATTGATATTTGGGCAAATAAAGTACTCAAACTTTTGAAAGAACGTTTTGTAGATGTTGACTTTAAAACAAAGCAATTTAAATTCATTTCTACCATTGATGTAGATAGTGCTTATTGTTTTAAACATAAGGGAATTATTAGAAATGTTGGTGGATTTGTTAAAGATATCGCTACACTAAAATTTAAAAATTTATGGAATAGGTTACTCGTTTTATCAAATTTCAGAAAAGATCCTTTTGATACGTTTAATTGGCTTTTAAAAATGAAAAAAAGACATGAACTGGAGATGGTTTTTTTCTTTTTAGTAAGTGAATATACTACGCACGACAAAAACATATCCGTAAATAATTCGCATTTTCAATCACTCATTAAAAGTGTTGCTGATTATACTCCTGTTGGATTACATCCTTCTTATTTCACCATGCGAAATGAGCATAAATTAAAAAAAGAAAAAAAGAAATTAGAGGCTATAATTAACACGCCAATTACAAAATC
>CAYOFS010000271.1:0-1892 GCA_964403095.1 uncultured Flavobacteriaceae bacterium
CCGTTTATTACAAAAGATAATAAGTTGTATTTCTCATCAAACGGTCAAGAAGATACTTTTGGGAATTTAGACGTGTATGTTAGTAATTTAGGGAGTGGTAACCCAACAGTACCACGACATTTAAACGAATCAATAAATAGTGAAAAAGATGATTTTGCTTTTATTATTAATAATGGTAATACAAAAGGGTTTATCTCTTCTAACAGAGAAGCTAAGAATAAAAACAATGATATTTATTATTTTACAGCCGAAGGCTTAACGAGCCAACCTTGTGTTCAAGAAATTGCAGGGGTAGTTAGGGATAGTGAAACAAAAGAAATAATTAACGAAGCTACAATTACTCTATTTGATGAAGCAAATAACGAAATAGACCAAGTGAAAACGGATGAAGAAGGGCTTTATAGATTTAGCTTAGATTGTGATAAAACTTATAATTTAACAGCATTTGAGCAAGCATATAAAATAGAGGAATATGCTATAACTACAAATGAATATTATAATGAGCCAACTATTGAAGCAGATAAATTATTAGTTAAAAAGACAGAAAATAAAGATGATATTGAGTCTTTAAATGATATAAATTCAACAATAAACTTAATTTATTTTGGTTTTGACAAATCAAATATTACACAAGAATCTAAAACAGAATTAGACAAAATAGTAGAAATTTTAGAAAACAACAAAAATATTCAAGTTGAAGTAGCTGCGTATACTGACGCAAGAGGAGATAATGCTTACAATTTAACATTATCTGAACGCAGGGCAAATGCAGCATTAGAATATTTAGTTGCAAAAGGCGTAGATAGTAACAGAATAGTTGCAAATGGCTATGGTGAAAGTAAACTGATTAACAAATGTAATGATGAGGTAGCGTGTAGTGAAGCTGCTCATAAGGAGAATAGAAGAATTGAGTTTTCTTTTACAAACTCCCTAAGTAATCAACAGAATAAAAAATAAAAAATAGAGTTATTAAAGCGTTTATTAGTTAAACTGCTGTAATTAAATCAACCTAATATTAGAATTAATGAAAAAGGTATCAATCTTAGTGCTTATATGGTTTTTGTCAATAATAACCTTTGCACAAACAACACCAAATAAATATTTAATTAAATATTTAGAATCAAATACAACTCAACCAGATTATGGAGTTACTTTTTTAAGTGATAATCAATTTATATATAAATCTCCGAGTACAGAAAAAATTAATAATGAAAGTAATAAGCTTTCAGTATCTAACCTGTTTATTGCGACTATTGGAAAAGAAGGTGAAATTTTAGAAAAAAAAGAAATACAAGGTATACCAACTAACAGGATTACCAAAACTGGTGCTGCCTATAGTAAGGACTTAAAAACGGTGTATTTTTCTGCAATGAAATACAGAAAAAAACGTAAAAGAAGTGATAGAGAGCAATTGTTTAAAGCAGATGTTGATTCTGAGGGCAATTGGAGTAATAAGGTTAAATTATCTTTTGTAGACCCTAAGTATTCTTTTGGAGAACCAGCTATGAGTGTTGACGGTAAAGAATTATATTTCACATCTGATATGCCTTTAACTATAGGAGGTGCAGATATTTTTGTTGTTGCTATTAACGAAGATGGAAATTTTGGAGAAGTTAGAAACTTAGGCTCTACAATCAATACATCAGGTAATGAAGTAACAGCATATATTTCTAAAAATAATATGTTGTATTTTTCATCTGACGGTTACCCAAACGGATTGGGTAATTTAGATGTTTATGTTAGTGATTTAAGTAGTAATAATATACCAACTACACCTATTCATTTAGATGCTCCAATAAATAGTAAAAATGACGATTTTTCTTTCATTTCAAATAACGATAAAAGAGGATATTTTGCATCAAACAGATTACAAGGTCAAAACAATCACGATA
>CAYOFS010000272.1:0-1890 GCA_964403095.1 uncultured Flavobacteriaceae bacterium
AAATCAATACTTTAACAAATAATAAATCCCTTTTTCAGGGGATGGCTAATTATAATTAATAGTAAATTTTTCATGTGTCTTTCTTTTTTTATGAGGCAATATTATAATTACTTTAAAAAATAAAAAAAGCAATGTTATGTTTTCCCTGATTAGTGTGATAAAAGCTCTTTTTCATGTGAAAAGATCTTTATGAAAACTATTAAATATAAAAATGAACCCTGTAAAATAAAGGATTCATTGTAACAATTCAATAAAATATGGATGATTTTAATACAATTCGGTTAAAGAAAAAGGTCATTGAAAAATTCAAAGAATATTCCAAAAATACAAGTCCAAGTTATTCCGAGACATTGGATTATATGATTGCTTTTTTTGAAGATACTGGACTGTCTCTTATGATACCATGCACAATCCTATTTTATCATATACAAGGGCTTTAAGTAAAAGAACAAAAGCTGTAACTGATATTTTAAGAAATATTGAGAAAACACAATTGATACCTATTCGTGAGCTTTTAAACAGTTAACGGACAACTATTCGAAATAAGCTATTTTTTGCCTTTTTTCACCAAATCTTTCAAACTAGGATCACTCTCTATCCGCTCCATTTCCAACAAAATAATATTCTCCACATCTGCTTTAATTTGATGATAATTGACATTTATTTGAGCCTCCATAGTATCCTCTCCATTTTCATCTAAAAACGAAATAATTTCAGGAATGGGTTTATATGTTTTAGTTTCTGCGGTAACTTTATCTATAGCTACTACAATTTCAGAGTGAAAAATCTTTTGTTCAATCCGTTGGTCAAAATTATCAGAAACCGCTCCTACAAACATTCCTTGTGTCAGATTAGAAATTTTACTTGGCGGAATTAAACTATCCATTTGTGTAGAAATAGAGGTTGATTTATCTTGCCTATTAATCGTCATAGATTGTCGTTTTTGCAACACTTTTCCAAAACGTTCCGATAAGGTTTTAGCTGTTTCTCCAACTACTTGTCCGCTAAAAATATTTCCTACCGTATTTTGAATTACCTTACTTTCTTTATCGCCATAATCTCGTGTTAATTGCGAATAATCTTGAAAACCTAAACACACTGCTACCTTATTACTTCTTGCGGTAGCAATTAAATTATCCAATCCTCTAAAATAAATAGTCGGTAATTCATCTATAATTACAGAAGATTTTAATTGTCCTTTTTTATTGATGAGCTTTACGATTCGACTATTATACAAACCCAATGCTGCCGAATAAATACTTTGCCTATCGGGATTATTACCTACACACAAAATCTTTGGTTCTTTTGGATTATTAATATCTAACGAAAAATCATCACCTGTCATTACCCAATACAAGGCAGGACTTATCATTCTTGATAACGGAATTTTAGCACTTGCAATTTGCCCTTGTAATTGGTCTTGTGCACCACCTTCCCAAGCATCTATAAAAGGCGAAAGATAATTTTCCAATTCCGGATAACTTCGTAAAATGGTAAACAAATCGGTATACTTTTTATTTAACAATTCGATGGCATGTGGGAACGTGCAATACTTTCCGTTTTCATAAATTTTTAAGTACCAAATAATGGATGCGAATAAAATAATAGGACTTTCAACAAAGAAATCTCCTTGCTTTTGAATCCACGTTTTATTCAAGTTCAACATTATAGTATAAGCACTTTCGTAAGCATCTGAAATATCTGTCATAAACGCAGGATGAATCGGATTACAACGATGACTTTTCCGTGGATTATCGAAGTTTATTACATAAAACTTCGGTGGAATTTTATACTTATCTATATGCTTTAATAAATGATTATAAGCAATGGTTGAAAGATCATCAAACTTAAAATCATAGATATACATAGCGAATCCTTTTTCAATTTGCT
>CAYOFS010000273.1:0-1868 GCA_964403095.1 uncultured Flavobacteriaceae bacterium
AATTTTAAATTTAAAAAACTCAGCATTCAACATTTAAAATTCAACATTTTTTAAAAAAATGAAAAAACTAAAACAAGCAAAATTATATCAGCCAAATGCTATCGAAATCTCAGGGTTTTTAGTAGAGCGTTATAATAAGTGTTTGAGTTTGTTAGGTGTAATGCCAACAAAATTAGCAAGCTTTACTATTGACGGAAAAGGTTGGTCTCCAGAGATTGCAGAAGAAAAAAACAAGGAGCATTATTTAACTAATGGTGATGCAAATTCACACGCAATTATTATTTCACCATTACAAAAAGGTAAAAATATTTTCGCCCCTTTTCACAGTTTTGATAAAGAATTAATGCAACTTATATTTGCTAATTATCAAGATGAAATTAAAGACATAACAAAGGAATCGGCTTTGACAATTGATTTTAATCAAGGGATTGATGTTTTTTACGAAACCTTTGACTTGTTAAAATACAAAGAGATTAAAATATATTTTAATCTAATAAACGATTTAAAAGCGGTTCAAAAAGAGCAACAAAACTTGGTAACAATTTTCAATGCTGAAAATAATTTTGTTGATGAAAAATTACATCAAAAAATATTAAAATCCGTTAAAAAACATGGTGATTTAAGAGTGCGAAACTTAGATTTAGAGCCTTTGATTTTTGAAACTAATTCATTTTATACCAAAGCTTTTGATGGCGTATATGTATTTAAAGATTTTCCATCGCCAATATTAATATTTGAATCGGAAAAATGGAGGAATCAAGCAATTAAAAACACCACTTATGATGTGATAATTTTTCACATTAAAGACAAACAACTTCTGGAAAAATTAAAAGATTATCAAGCAATAAGCTATAATTTAAAAAAAGATATTGAAACGGAACGCTATAAGCGAATTAAAAAACACGTCTTTTCACAATTATTTAAAGAAACGGCTAACCCGATGAAAGATATTTTAAGCAATGTAAATCTGTTTAAAAATTATTTAAATAAGTTAGATATAGACGCTAGGAAGTATTTAATGTGTGTGGAAAGGTATATTGAACAATCAAATATAGATAGTAGTGTGGAAATCACAACTTTTATTTATAGTGATATTTTAGAAGCGATGTACAAGCCGCATTCCTCTTTGTTTACCGAAGAAAAAGAATTGATGTGGAGATTATTGGTTAAGATAGCACCAAAAGACCCATATAATATGTATCTTTACAATAAAAAAACTTTTTATAGAGAGTATGAAAAGTGGGAAAATTCCTATCAAGAATGGGTAATTGATTATATAACTAAAAACTAAAAAAATGATAGTAACCGAATTAATACTTTTTACATTTGCAGCCTTATTGGGTATATTAATGTATTGGAGAGAGTCGAAAAATAATTATTTATACCGATTAGCAAATAGAATAACTCATACGGAAAATTTGCAAATGAAAGCTTCCGAGAGAAAAGGCTTTTTGTATAAACAGCCATTTTTAATACGCTTGGTCGTAATTGCAGCTGTTTTTACCATTGTAGCTTTTTTACTTAAAGTTTTAACACCAATTCCGTTTAGATTTGAATTATTAGCCTCAAATATTGTTGGCGCTATAGTTGGCACGTACATTGCATCAATGGTCGTTTTCGCAAATGATAAAATTAGCGATGGACAAGATTCTATTGATGATTCTATCGAAAAGGGTAAAGATTTTATTAAAGATATTGCTGATGATGTAAAGGAAAAAGCAAATTCTGTTAAAGAAAAAATTGAAGACTCATTAGATTTTGATAATAAAACAGACTCGTCAGCGAAAGCAAAAAAATCAGAAAAACCTAAAAAAAGTGGAAGAGAACGTTTAAAAGATAAAGGATTGCTTTAGTTTTTTGAAAAGAGA
>CAYOFS010000274.1:0-1867 GCA_964403095.1 uncultured Flavobacteriaceae bacterium
CGTCAAATTGTAAATTTGGCGGACTTCATTAATATGCACCAATTTTTGGTTTGGCAGTTCCCACTTATTACTTATACAATTTGTTAGGCACAGGTTATTTTTTTTTAGCGACTATGCTTATTGCATTCAAATGGGATTGATATTTTCTAAAAATTTTCCGCATTGCCAAAATCCGTTTCCTTTCATTTGGGTGTGTTAATATATTAAAGGCAATCTTCAATGTTCTGAAGAAGCCTTCATCATTAATCATTCTTTTAGGTTCAAGCAAGTGCATAGGGTTAGTTTCGGTTTTGATAATTTTGAATCCTTCTTTTTCCAATAACCTGCTCCATTCGCTTACTGTTAAAGGTCTTGCATTTACCTTTATCACTTGAGCCAACTCACGTTGTATTTCTGCTTTCTTTTCTTCTGAAATATCATCAGGTTGCAATCCTAATTCGTGTATACCATATAAGCCTCCTAATTTTAGTATTCTATTGGCTTCTTTTATGATTTCCGCTTTTCTGTGGTCAGCTTGCATTGTTAGCATTGCTTCGCCATATACTTTGCTATAAGTACTATCGTCTAAGGTTGATTCCGCTGCATTACCTATGATAATTTCTCTGTCTTTTCCAATTATAGTCTTGCGAAGAATATTGGCCGCTTCTTCATTAAGTTCTATTCCTGTATAGGTTTTTGGATTAGATTTTAGAGCAATCGAAGCAGTAAACCCTAAACCTGGGGCAAACTCAACAATATCGTCTTCTGAATTTATTTGCAGATTTTGAATGAGTTTTTGAGTGAGTTCTTTTCCTCCTGGTCGGAGTACTTTTTTTCCCATTTTTGCAAGTATCCAATGTCCTTGTTTTGTATCTATTGTTTTATTTGACATAATATTTCGCTTAAATTATTTGATACTATTTTTCACTCTATTTATTTCGTCATTTTTTGTTAATGTCAATCTAATAATACTATTTTCTTTGGCTTCTAAATCGTGTGGAACATTACCATCTAAAGCAATTAAATTCCCCTTTAATAAATTATGATTCGCACTATTTACACCAAAGTCAATGTTACCATCAACTATTTCTACAACAATAGAGAAAGGGGTTTTATGTTCTTTCATTTTTGTACCCTTTTGCATTGCAATTCTAATTTCTTTGGTGAAAGTTGTTTCAAGTAATACTGTTATTATTGGTTTGTGTTCGTCAAATTTTAAGTCTTTATTTAAATCTGCTGTTTTCATATTTTTTTTTATTTGTGAAATGTATTCCAACCGTGATTTTGTGTAGTAGTATCACTTGGTTCATCAATACTTAGTCCTTCAGCTAAATCATTGATTTCTTGTTTATAGATAGTAATCGAGTCGGTGGATACATTTTTAGTAAAGATTAAGTAATATTGATTTGAATTAGTATGACCAATAAATCTATTGCTTTCTATAAGGAAAGTGTCTCGTTGCATTAAATAGTTGGCATTTCCAACTGGACCAGATAATGTATATCTAATACTATCTTGATAAATAAAATAATTGACTGTGTGAAGATTTCCCGGACCAGCTTCAAATTGTCTTTCCCAAATACCCGTAAAAGGAATTTCCACTTTAATTATTGGCTGAGGAATTGGCTCGATAATATCATCTTTTTTGCATCCAGTTAAAATAATAAATCCGAGAAGTAAAACTATAATTGATTTGTTCATTTGTTATTTTTTTAATCGTTATTTAGAATGATTCAAAATTACAACAAATTATCTTTGTGTTTTATGATTTATGTCATATTTAGGGGTGATTTTGAGTTTTTTCACTTGTGTCTGACGGTAATTGTATGCGGAGGTGCCAGCCTTTTCTGGCTGACATTCCGTCATACATAATGTTATCGGCTTTATT
>CAYOFS010000275.1:0-1864 GCA_964403095.1 uncultured Flavobacteriaceae bacterium
AGGAAATATTAAAGACGACGCTGTTATTCAAGGTAGTAGAGCTTTTAATTATGCAGATTTTAACCGATCATATATTCACTTTAAAAACTTAGGTAAGTTAAATGCTCGAGTTAATGAATTAGAAAAAACGATAAAAAAGAAACAACTATAAATCAAAAAATGGACGTTATAAAGCAAAAAACAATTCAAAATGAGGTTAGCCTTGAAGGAGTTGGTTTACATACTGGAAATAAAGTTACAATGACTTTCAAACCAGCACCAGAAAACAATGGCTTTACATTTGTAAGAACCGACTTGGAAGGCACCCCAACCGTTGAAGCCTTAGCTCAATATGTAACTGCTACAGAAAGAGGCACTAACTTAGAAAAAAATGGAGTTACAATTAACACTTCGGAACATGTTTTAGCTGCTGCTGTTGGATTAGATATTGATAATTTAATTATTGAGATTAATGCTCCCGAACCTCCAATAATGGATGGCTCATCAAAACTTTTTATCGAAGCGCTTGAAAAAGCTATTATATGCGAACAAAATGCCGATAGGGAAGTCTATATTGTTACCGAAAATATTTCATTTACCGACGAAGAAACAAGTAGTGAAATAATGATTATGCCATGTGATAATTTTAAAATAACTACTATGGTTGATTTTGGTACAAATATACTTGGAACTCAAAATGCATCGCTAGATAATTTATCCGATTTTAAAAAAGAAATATCAAGCGCAAGAACATTTAGTTTTTTACATGAAATTGAAATGTTATTAGACAATAACTTAATTAAAGGCGGTGATTTAAATAATGCCATTGTTTATGTTGACCAAGAATTGTCTAACGAAACAATGACAAAACTTAAAAAAGCCTTTAACAAAGAGGAATTGAACGTACAACCAAATGGAATTCTAGACAATCTAAGATTACATTGGCCAAATGAAGCTGCGAGACATAAATTATTAGATGTTATTGGTGATTTAGCCCTTGTAGGAACTCGCTTACAAGGAAAAGTAATTGCCAACAAGCCAGGACATAAAATCAATACTAATTTTGCTAAAAAATTAGCTAAAAGAATTAAATTTGAAAAAAGGAATTACGTTCCAAAAGTAGATTTAAACGCCAAACCATTGATGGATATTCATCAAATAATGGATGTTTTACCTCATAGACCTCCGTTTTTATTAATTGATAGAATTATTGAATTATCGGATACTCACGTTATTGGCATGAAAAATGTAACCATGAATGAACCATTTTTTATAGGACATTTTCCTGGTGCACCAGTTATGCCTGGCGTTTTACAAGTTGAAGCAATGGCGCAATGTGGAGGCGTTTTAGTTCTAAGTACAGTACCTGACCCTGAAAATTATTTAACCTATTTTATGAAAATGGATAATGTTAAATTTAAACAAAAAGTATTACCTGGAGACACCTTAATTTTTAAAGCCGACTTAATTACTCCTATAAGAAGAGGTATTTGCCATATGCAAGCATATGCTTATGCTAATGGAAAATTAGTTGCCGAAGCACAATTAATGGCACAAATAGTTAGAAACCCTGAGTAAACATGTCGGTATAAATATAATATCTAAAGTAAAAAAATAATGAATCAACCGTTAGCATATATACACCCTGATGCAAAAATAGCAAGAAATGTTGTTGTAGAGCCATTTACAACTATCCATAATAATGTATCTATTGGCTCTGGAACTTGGATAGGATCCAATGTAACTATAATGGAAGGTGCTGTAATTGGTGAAAATTGTAGAATTTTCCCTGGCGCTGTAATCTCTGCAATTCCACAAGACTTAAAATTCGAAGGTGAAGACTCTAAGGTTATTATTGGTAATAATGTAACTATTAGAGAATGTG
>CAYOFS010000276.1:0-1837 GCA_964403095.1 uncultured Flavobacteriaceae bacterium
TCAGATGCTCTAACCAACTGAGCTAAAGAGGAGTTTGGACTAAGCTTATTGCTTAGCGGTTGCAAATATAATAGCTTTTTTTATTTTGACAAAATAAAAATTAATTTTTATTTTATTTTATTTTATTCGAAAATACAATTAATTGAAATATAATTAATTGAAATCATCATCACTGCATACAATCACTGAAGCAAAAAAACCAAAAGATGATAAAAATCACCTGTAAAATTTAAAGATTGATTATTTTTGCAAAAAAATAAATAAAAATGATTAAAACAGACATATTAATAATAGGAGCAGGACCAGTTGGCTTATTCACAGTTTTCGAAGCAGGTTTATTAAAACTTCGTTGTCATATTATTGATGCGTTGCCTATGCTTGGAGGACAATTAGCCGAAATATATCCTAAAAAACCAATTTATGATATTCCTGGTTTTCCATCAGTTCTAGCAGGTAAATTAATTACAAATTTAGAAGAGCAAATAGCGCCATTTAAACCAACATATACTTTAGGTGATAGGGCGGAAACTTTAAAAAAATTAGAAGATGGTACATTTATTGTTACCACAAAAAGAGGTGTTAAACATCATGCACCAGTAATTGCAATTGCTGGCGGATTAGGTTCTTTTGAGCCAAGAAAGCCACCAATTCCAAATATTGTAAACTACGAAGATAAAGGAGTGGAGTATATTATAAGAGAACCTGAGTTCTACAGAAATAAAAAAATAATTATAGCAGGTGGAGGAGATTCTGCATTAGATTGGTCTATTTATTTGACAGATATAGCAAAAGAAGTTACCTTAGTACATCGTAGAGAAGAGTTTAGAGGAGCATTAGATTCTGTTGAAAAAGTAAAAGAATTAGTAAAGAATGGAAAGATTAAACTTCTGACCAATTCTGAAATTAAAGAAATAAATGGAAATGAATATGTAGAATCTGTAAAAGTAAAACACAAAACAGAAGGAGAGATGCAAATTGATGTAGATCACTTTATTCCTCTTTTTGGACTATCACCAAAATTAGGACCTTTAGGCAATTGGGGATTAGAAATTGAAAAAAACGCTATAATAGTTGATAATTCAACCGATTATAAAACAAATATTGAAGGTGTATTCGCAATTGGCGATGTTAATACATATCCAGGAAAATTAAAATTAATACTATGTGGTTTTCATGAGGCGACTATCATGGTTCAGTCGGCTTATAAGATTATCAATCCAGATGCTAAAAAATCAATTCTAAAATATACTACAGTGTCAGGAGTTACGGGTTTTGATGATGTTAAATAAGCAATGGAAGAAAATATAATAAATATAATAATAACGGATAGAGATGGAACGGAGCACAAAATTGAAGCGCCAACAGACATGAATATGAATTTGATGGAAGTTGTTCGTGCTTATGAACTAGCTCCAGAAGGAACTATTGGTATTTGTGGCGGTATGGCAATGTGTGCATCTTGTCAGTGCTATATTGAAACTCCTGATTTACCATTACCCAAAATGTCTGAAGACGAGGAGGATATGTTAGATCAAGCTTTTTATGTTGAAGATAATAGTCGTTTAGGTTGTCAAATATACATGAAAAACGAGTTAGAAGGTTTGAAAATAACACTTGCGCCTTCATCGGAAATGGAGTAATTATCTATTAATTTTTTTTGGATGAATTAACGCCTTGTAAAAATATCTAAATGAAATAGGTCAAGCGTCAACAAGATAACACACTAAGATTTAGGTATAATAGATAAAAAGGAGGCAGTTTTTAGTTGTGTTTTTTCAAATGGACAAAAAGGAGACTCTGTTTTTATGATTTTTTACTCACTTAAAATTTTAAATAT
>CAYOFS010000277.1:0-1818 GCA_964403095.1 uncultured Flavobacteriaceae bacterium
CTAAGAGGTGCTTCTGAGTATAAAGAAGGACATATTGAAGGAGCAAAAAATGTATATTTTGGTACAATTGAAGATAATTTAGACCAAATACCAAAAGACAAAAAAGTAATTGTTCATTGTCAAAGTGGTCATAGAGCTTCTATTGCTTATTCTGTTTTAGTAAAAAATGGGTTTAACAATATTGTTAATTGGTCTGGAGGAATGAATGAATGGTTAAGTAAAAATAAGGAAGTTGATGTTGTATAATGACAACACTTTTAATAAACTAATTCAAATTATAAAGACCATCTTAACGGATGGTCTTTTTGTTTATTAATACTGTTCTTTATCATTAGGAAAATCACCACTTTTAACATCGGTAATATAGTTTTTAAAAGCACCGTTCATTTCTGTATACAAATCTAAATACCTACGTAAAAACCTAGGATTAAATTCATGTGTCATTCTGTATTATACACACTTTTGTTTAGTTTTAACTATAAGTGTTTGGTTTTATGCGCTAAATTTTTATAGCTTTTTAACCTTTGTTTTTTTTAATTGGGTTTTTGGAGTTATAGGGCATTTAAATACAACATCTGTCAAACAGCCTTGGCTTTTTTGCAATCATGTTTTTCATAAAACACATCATCAACATTCCAATAAAAATTTTGGTTTTTATACTGTAATTTGGGATAAATTATTTGGAACTTTATATTCTAAAAAATAAGACTATATTTTTAGAGTTTTTTTATTCTGCCTCAATAACAGGCATGATTTTGATAAATGGCATAATAATCACAGCTAGTGCTAAAAAAGAATAAATAAGCCCATCATTTGTAGATTTGTTAAACGCTATAAGAACACCTAACAATAATATAATAAATCCAATATATTGTATTGGAATCCAAAATAGAGAATGCCTTTCTTTAGTTTGAATTTTATCTCCTGTTTCTTGGTCAATTAAAATTCTCCCTTTTTTTAAATTCCATTTCCTTCCAAAATACCAACCAAAAGCGCCTGTAATAAAAGTTGTAATCATAAATATATAATCTACATTTCCTTTTGGAATAACCGAAAATGAAACAACAAAAGTTACTATTAAAACTATAGGTAGTAAAAAACCTTTACCAGACGAAATTAAAATCATGTTTTTAAATTATTATTATTATTATTAATACCAAGAAGCATATTTGATATAAGCATTGGCAATTCGTTCAACTTCACCAGAAAGTAACTCTTCACTAATATCTTTAATTTTCTTTGCTGGAGTTCCTGCGTAAATAGAGCCAGATTCTACTATTGTGCCTTTAGTTACAACTGCACCTGCTGCAATAATTGCATTAGAATTAATAACACAGCCATCCATCACAATAGAACCCATTCCGATAAGAACATTGTTATGAATAGTACAACCATGAACAATAGCATTGTGCGCAATAGAAACGTTATTACCAATATTTGTAGGGTGTTTTTTATAGGTTGCATGAATAACAGCGCCATCTTGAATATTTACCTTGTTTCCGATTTTTATATAATGTACATCGCCACGAATAACAGCCGAATACCAAATACTACAATTATCTCCCATTTCTACATCGCCAATAATCACTGCGTTTTCAGCTACAAAGCAATCCTTTCCAAATTGTGGTTTTTTCCCGTTTAGTTCTTTTATAATCATTATGTTTTTTAGATAATAGGTGAATTAGTTAATCTATTTTTGTTTTTAAATGTAAATCCATTTGAGGAAAAGGAATTACAATATTATTTTCATAGAATTTTTTACTAATAATTTTTCGAATATCACTTTTTACTTTTTCAATATAAAAAACATTTTCACTA
>CAYOFS010000278.1:0-1808 GCA_964403095.1 uncultured Flavobacteriaceae bacterium
AATGAGCTATGGCCTAAAAAGGTTTTTATGCTTTCTAACTTCACTTCGTATTGTAATAAATGTGTAGCAATTGAGTGTCTTAATGTGTGAAGCGTAATCTTTTTATCAATGATATTTTTATTGTTTGTAGATGCTACAATAACTTTTAATCGGTTGGCAAAAGTCATTCCTAACATTCGTGTTCCTTGTTGGCTTAAAAACAAGGCTTCGTTTAAATAAGCTTCTTTAAATTGTGGTCGAGCTTCGTAAATATAATCTTCTAATATTTCTGCATTCTTTCTGTTTATTGGTACAAATCGTTCTTTATAATTCTTTCCTTTTCTAACAAATATGCGTTCCTTATCAAAAAAAATATCGCTTGTATCTAAATGTACTGCTTCGTTTCTACGTAACCCACAACTATATAAAACCACTAACATTGCTTTATCTCGTAATTGTATGCGTTGTGAATAATGACTTTGATTTGTTGCTTTAAATAACTCTTTGGCTTCTTCTTGTGTTAATATATTTAGCTTTTCTTCTGTTGGTTGTTTCTCTGATTTTAGATGTATATTAATACCTTTATGATTGTGATTTTGTAAGTATTCACTAAACTTTTTTAAGGCTTGTTGATGTTTATTGAGATAGCTTTTACTTAAACTTCCACTTGTTCTTTCGTTGCTTCTTTGTTGTAAACAACTGTAATACTCTTTGATAATTTTTGTAGTAATATCATTGATGTTATTAATATTGTATTGTTCCAGATAATAAAAGAACTCTTGTAAGTGTATTGGCAAACTATAAACTGTTGTTTCTGCAAAACCTAATATGTCTAACCATTCTTTATAATTGGCAACGAACATTTTAAAAACTTCATTTTGTAGCTTTAACTTTTTCACTTCGGTATGTGTTTTTATGGTTTTATGAACCGATTGACTTAACTCACTGTAAATGTTTTGTTTAATCGGTTCAAATAGGTTTGGTTCAATCTGAACCGTTGGCTCGATTGATTTTATCGATACAATCCTGTAACGCCTTTGCAATAGTGGCTTTTAGGTTGCTGTATTCTTCTTTGTCTGCTAATTCGTAACGATATGTTTTCTTGTTTTTCTCCTTTACTCTAACAATATTTTCAGTATCTAATAATTCTAAAAAACGTCTGCGAACTGTAGATTTTGGTAATCGTAACCATCTTCGGACTTCACTATTTGTAAATCTGGTTTGATTTTCTTGTTCGAGTACAACTTTTAATAATTCAAAAAAACTTCTACACGCTCCATTTAATAAATCACTTTTTCGTAGTAGTGTTTCAATTATAAGCTCGTTAGCTTGTTCAATATCTTCGATAGCAGTTTCTATATATTCTTCGCCTGTTTGTTCATCATATTTTTTCTCTCTCTGGAACTGCTTATAAAATGTAATGACTTCTATAAATTGCAAATAGTGTGAGTTGGTTCGTCTTGGTTTAAATACAGATTGTGGCAACTCTAAATATTCAGCAAAAGGATTGATAACTTTTATTGGTTTTAAAATGCGTTGTAGGTTCTTTAGGATTTCTCTCGCTTTTTGTTCTGCTTCTAAATCTATTTTTCCAGCACTTAATTTACGTTGATAATCCATTATTCTTTTATCCTGTTCTTGGCTTTCATCAATGTAGAGTAAGAATGAACGATTGCTATTATCTTCGTAAATACTTTCTTGAGTTGTACAACCTGCAACAGAAACAGGACCTTCAACTGTTAAATGTATAGTCCGTGTAGTTCCTTTGGTATCTTTATGAACTACTGTTTTTGTTATTCGTTTTTTAGTTTGTAATTCTCGTAATGGAT
>CAYOFS010000279.1:0-1797 GCA_964403095.1 uncultured Flavobacteriaceae bacterium
AAGGTTTTGAAAATTGGGTATAATTATTCTTTATTGGAGTATTTTGTATCTTCGTTCTGAATATGCGTAGTTGCGGATTTAAAATACTCTTATTTTGGGTTTATTACTAAACTTTGTTCAAAGATACAAACTTTGAATTTAGCACAAAACCGCAATTACGTATATTCTTTGTTGCCAAGCGTATTTTATTTTTTCACAACCTTTTTCACGCCAAAATTTCCGTTAATATCTTCCACTTTCACAAAATATAAACCTTGAGTTAGATTGGAAATATCAATTTGGTTTTCGGCTGTTTCTTTTATTTTTTGTCCTAATTTGTTATAAATCTCTATTTTAATTATTTCCGTTTTTGATTTTACATTTAATATGCTTTCCGTTGGTGTTGGATAAACAGAAAAGTCTAACAATGTATTTTCATTTACTGCTAAAACATTAACTATGGTAGTTGTTGCTATGTTTGTTTCGATTGCTTCGTTAAAATCAAAAAAGATATCTGCTTTATTTGGTATAATATCGCCAAGTGCAATGTCTGTTTTTGGTTTTATTTTGTACGTTATAAATCCGTGAGAATTTGGTTCATCTGTTGTGCTATCTGGTAGATTTATATTTTCAAAAATAAATTCTATTTCGTTTCCGTTTTTTATGGCAACTCTATTATTATGACTTAAACTTTCTAATTGTAATGTTGACCAATCTAAATTAGTATCTAAATCGTTTGTTACAACTACATTTATGGCACTTGCTGTTCCTGTATTTTGAAATCTAATTACATAATGTAAATATTTATCTGCGTCTGCTAATAAAATTTGATTTCCTTCTAAACAAGTAATATCGTTTGGGTCGAAAGAACCTATAACTGTTTGATTAAATGTGAAAATATTATCGTCTGCTGTAAAATCACTTGCAATTGGATTTATGGTTGTTGTGAAATTTAAAATATCATCAATATTTACTGTTGGTGGTGCAAAAACATTAAATTCTAAATCTATTGTTCTTGTTTCAAATGGGTTTAAATTTGAATAATTAAAAGTCAAACTATTACTTGTTTGTGTGTTTACAGTTTCACTTGCATTTAGAAAACTCAATTTTGTATTGTCAAATACTAAAGTTACATTTCCGTTTAATTGTGTTGTTCCTACATTTTTATAAACTAATTGGTAAGTTGTATTAAAACCCGGTCTTGCTTGACTTGTTGGTATTAAACTAATATTAACGTCATTTACAGTTTGGTTTGGTTCTATGCAAAAATTTGCTGTGAATGTATTGTCAAAACCTGTAAATGTATTGGTTTCTGAATTTGGGTTTATTGTATAATAGTTTGGTAAATTTGTTGTTACTGATGTTATAAAATTACCTTCGTTTGTGTAAAGTAAATAATCGCCATTATTTTGAGTGAAAGTTGCAAAACTATCTGTTCCGTTATTTGTTACTAACATTAAATTTGATATTGGTAGATTAGAACTATCACAACCATTATTATCTATATCAAAATTTACTGTACCATTAATGTTATTACTTTGTGCTGGTGAAAAACTACAGTATTCTGTATAAGTTACCGAGTGACCTATTTCTGTAGTAATAAAAGTGGTTAAGTCTGTATTTATAGCATCTACGCAAACGGTTTGTAGGTTTGGTAAGTTTTGAAAGTTAGATGGAGTAGTGCCATTAATATTAAAATTATCATTATTCCCATTTTTCAAATTGATGTATGTTAGGTTTGGATTATTATGACAATTCAAATCTTCTAAACTCGTATTATTAGACAGGTTTAAACTGCTTAGTTGGTTAGAATAACAC
>CAYOFS010000280.1:0-1789 GCA_964403095.1 uncultured Flavobacteriaceae bacterium
GTTTACAAAAGAATTATTTATTAACCACCAGTTTTTTGATAATGGTTTCATTATTAGATTTTATATTTAAAAAATACAATCCATTAGGTAAATTTTCAATAGAAAATGTATTTCTGATTTTACCTGCTGGATATTCTTGATTGCATATTTGTTGAATTTGTTGTCCTGTTGAATTAACAATTGAAATATTTATGTTTTGGTTAGAATTTATTTCAAACTTAACGGTTGCCTTACTACTCACAGGATTAGGGAATATGGAAAAACTATTAATACTAATTTCTTCATTTATCCCTGTTGTAATATCAAATTCTAAATAGGGGTGTAAAGTCGCATCTGAAAATTCCTTTGAATGAAAAGATGCTAATTTTGAACCTGAATTTGGTATAATTACAAGACCTTCGTTAACAACCGCACCACTTAACCAATCATTTACAAGGTTAGTAATATCTATTTCTACCCAACCTAACTGAGATGTAAATGTAGGTGTTGCATAAATTGTTGTTAAATGCGAAACATTATTCAAATGATTCCAGGTATCTTCATCCCAAGTTTCGTTTATGGCATAAATTTTTGTTGGGGTAGGTGAATTATGAGGATTATGCCAATTGTGATAAAGTTTTAACTTTACATTACTTACCGTTTGTCCGGCATAAGCCGATAGATCAAATTTCATCAGGACATTACCAAAGCAACCTGCATTACTAAAATTTACCAACCATAATTTGTCAAAGGCAGGGTCGCCTGCTGCACAACCATTTTGGTAGGTTGTCATATCATCAGTTGGGGCAACAGTTGTTTGTGCATTTACTGCTGTTGTACCTATTATTAAAAAAAATGCAAATGTTAACTTGTGTATATTTTTCATAATACTATTGTTTTAAAAATTATAATTAACTCCAAAATTGAAACTTCGTGCAGGGGCAAACATCCAGTCGAACTGATAATGTTCACGGTATTTTTCGTTTAGTATGTTGCTGACCGAGAAGTTGAGTTTAAGATTTTTCATAATCATCCACCTTGCCGAAAAATCAACTGTAGTAAATGCTTTATTTGTAAAATCGCCTTCGGCAACATTTATCTGTTCGCCTGAATATCTACCCAAAATCGTAAACCATAGTTTATTATTCAGATTATAGTTTAATCCTGCATTTAACTGAAACGGTGGCACATCCATCAATTCATCATCGGCAATTAAATCGTATCCGTATATTTGTGTAAGGTTAAAATATCCCGAAAATTGTTTTGTTATTTTTTGGCTGTACGAAAATTCCAATCCGTAAAGCAATCCTTCGCCAATGTTTTTAAAAGTCCCGGTACGTGGATTAGTTGTATTGTCCCAATCAAGAATAATCATATTGTTTATTTGGTTACGGAACAAACTGAGTTCAATCAGATTGGTTTTCCCTTGATAAACAAATCCCAAATCCAGATTAAGACTTTGCTCCGGAATTAAATCGGGATTACTTATGTTTTTACCGCCCGGGGTATTGGTTGTTACATACAGTTCTTTAATATCGGGTATACGAAAAGCACTACCAATATTTGCTTTTATGCTGAATCGTTTTAAAACAGAATATGACAAACCAAAATTTCCACTAAATGCACTATTTTCTTTATTTTTATCAGACTGCTCGGGCAAATTAGTTGCAATATAGTTCCACCTAATACCTGCATTAATAAAAAACTTATCCGTCAATAAATAATCTGCCTGTGCAAAAATTCCATAACTATTTTGTGAAGCATCGGTAAGCAAAGTATCTGCTTTTTCCATCATAAAAATACCCGAATT
>CAYOFS010000281.1:0-1776 GCA_964403095.1 uncultured Flavobacteriaceae bacterium
CCATATTTCTTTAAAATCATATATTGTTCATAAATTTCACGTTCAAGTTTAGTAGAACCTTTCATTTTATGAATAATTTCTTGACCTAGGTTTGTTGTTTCTTTTAATTTACCACTTTTACCAAAATGCTTTGTAATTCTTTTTACTACATCATTTGATTGACCAATATAGCCTTGAATATCATCCGTATTCTTTACAACCAAATCATAAACACCTTCAACTTTTTCTTTTGCTTTTTTTATTTTTTTCGCTTGTTTTATTCCTGTTGCTGCTGCTCCCAAAAATGGTATCATTGCCGCAAAACTCAATGCAGCATCTGCATAATCACCTCTTACTAAGGAAATAAGACCATTTGCACAATCTGCAAATTCACCAATACCTGGAATTAAACCAATAGCATCTAATGCTGTCTGTGTTGCATCTGCCCATTTATTCCAATCTGTAGGTTTCCCACCATTATCTCTTTCTGCATCAAATTCATTATGAACTGTCCATTCTATAGGTTTTAGGTTTGGAAATATTGGTATTCTTCCTAATTCAGGGTTGTTAGTGTATTGAGGTTCAGGTACATTTAAGTCTCCAAAATCTTCATTTGGAAATGCTAATTGGGCTTCTGCTAATGTGCCTTCAAAAATTCCTGTAGAATTTTTATAATACCAAACTTCTTCTCCTCTTGAACTTATTTCTTGCACAAATTGTGTAATTTTAATTGTGCCGTATTCTGTTACTTGTGCAGAAGTAGAATATTTTACTTGACCAATGCTTTCTCCGACATTAAGAAACTCGTGTCTAATTTGCATTAAGGCAGTACCTTCGTCATTTACCTTAACAATATTTGTTGTTCCTGCTAAGTCTTTAATTTCTCGGTCTGGTAGTTGAACATTTATTGATGTTTCTTTTTCAACTTTTCCGTTGTATATAACTTGAAATTTATTTTTACTCATAGCTTTATTCTAATTCTTCGTTATCTTCAGATATTACATATACAGAAATTTTATCATTATCCGATTTTATTTTATAATCTTCAATGATGTCGTTTTTAATTCTCTTATCACTGTAAGTAAAGTCGATTACTTTTGAGTCTAATTTTAAATCAACTATTTCGCCAACCATATTTCGACTTTCTAAAACTAAATATGCTTTTTCTCCGTAAGTTAATTTAGTATCTCTATTGCCATTTTCATCTGTATAATAAAAAGCAGTAATTTTTTGTTCTAAATTTTCTTTAGGTCTGTATGGTAATGCTTCACTTTCTTCAACATGTGTTTCATTCCACCGTTTAAGAAAAAAGCACCCATAATCTTGAATTGCAGGAGAAATTGTAATAATAGTAGTCAAAGGTTCTTCTCTATTAGGAGTAAATGTTTCTTGATAATAAATAAGAAACGCATCGGAAAATTTATAAACCCTTGTTGGAGGACTATCTATTCCATCACCATAAAAACGAACTTCTCCGTTTTCCATCATATCAATATATTCTTCGGCATCAGGTCGTAATAACCAATGTAAAAGAATATCATCTCCAATTTGAGAAGCAAATGCCATTGTAATTAAACCACCCATAACATATGTTGATGGTTTTCCGTTTATTCGAGTTTCTCGATAATAACCCATTTCTACCCATAAGGCTTCTCTTTCTTGTCTACAGACAAATAGTTTGGCAATCATCATATTTTTTTCTTTTTCATAATGTTAAGCACGGAGCTTTGGTAATGGATTAGAACGATTTGTGTAATATTTGTTGCGTGTTTAGGCAACTAATTTAGTAAGATTTCA
>CAYOFS010000282.1:0-1751 GCA_964403095.1 uncultured Flavobacteriaceae bacterium
AATCTTATATAGCTAATTGGGATTGGCCAAAAAGTAATTTAATGTTTTTCGCAATAGAAGATGGTCCGTTTAGATTTTTTCTATATGATTTAGATCATGCAAACGAATTATATATTGATGAGTCACCTAGTCATTTTATACATAGTGAAATTAGTAATATTGGGACTGATTTATTTGATGTTTTATACAGAAACCAAAATTTTAAAATGCAATACGATGCTAGATGGGATGAGTTAATTAATTCAGGATTATTATCGCCTGGACGATTTAATAGTATTGTAGATAATTATAAGGAGAATATTGAAAAAGAAATGCCTTTTCACTTAAAAAAACATAAAACCTTAGAAACATTGACAGAATGGTATTTGAGTATAGACGAATTAAAAAATAATTTTGAAGAGAGAGTTAATTATCTTAAACAATAATTTAAAATTTGAATAATGCGTATTGGTTTTGATTCAAAAAGAGCTTTCCATAACGGAACTGGTTTAGGAAACTATTCCAGAGACTTGTTGCGTATTTTATCTAAATTTAATCCAGATAATAAATATTTTTTATACAATCCAAAAAAAGCAAAAAAAGCACGTTTTAATTTGACAGATAATCAAATTGAAATTTTGCCACAATCTAAATTATGGAAAAAATTATCTTCTATTTGGAGGCAAAAAGCCATTGTAAAACAATTAATTGAAGATAAAATTGAAGTCTATCATGGTTTAAGCGGAGAATTACCTAAAGGAATTGAGAAGACAAACATCAAGACCATTGTTACAATTCATGATTTAATTTTTGTTCGTTATCCTAAATTATATTCTTTTATAGACAGAAAAATTCATTTTGCAAAATTCAAACATGCTGCTCAAATTGCTGATGTAGTTATTGCAATTTCTGAACAAACAAAACGTGACATTGTCGATTTTTTAAAGATAAATCCTAATAAAATAAAGGTGGTTTATCAAGGCTGTAATAGTGCTTTTAAAAAGGAATATTCAACCGAATTAATAAAAAAAACAAAAGAGAAGTATAATTTACCAGAACAATATGTGTTAAATGTTGGTACAATTGAAGAACGAAAAAACCTATTGAGTTTAGTTAAAGCAATACGAAATGTTGATATAAAATTGGTGGTTATTGGAGGAGATAAATCCGATTATGCTCAAAAAATAAAAGCCTATATAGCAGAAAATGATTTGTTGGATAAGGTAATTTTCCTAAAGAATGTTGAGGTAGGCGAAATGGCAATTATTTATCAGCAAGCAGCTATTTTTGCTTATCCAAGTATTTTTGAGGGTTTCGGTATACCAATCATAGAAGCATTATATTCAAAAACAGCAGTAATTACATCTAAAGATGGTTGTTTTAGTGAGGCAGGAGGAGCGCATTCTCTTTATGTCAATCCTTTAAGTGTTTCAGAAATTAAATTGGCTATTAATTTAGTGTTAAGTAACTCAGACAAAAGGAAAATGATGGAAGAAAAAGGATTGCAATATGCGCAGAAATTTAATGATGAGGTTATTGTTGATGAGGTTTATAAAAATTACATTTAATATCTAAAATCACTTACTTTATAGTTTATTGTGTAAAAAAGTTTATCTTTGAGTTTTAAACATTTATAGTTAATGAAAAAAGTATTAGTTACAGGCGCCGATGGTTTTATTGGAAGCCATTTAGTAGAAGAATTATTGATTCAAGGTTATAAAGTGAAAGCCTTTTGCTATTATAACTCATTCAATTATTGGGGTTGGTTAGAT
>CAYOFS010000283.1:0-1747 GCA_964403095.1 uncultured Flavobacteriaceae bacterium
TAATAAAGAAGTTCTTTCTCTCATTACTTGCCAATCATTAGGCAATCTATTTTGACTGTCAACTACATATAATTTTTCAACTCCTAATGCATTAATATTTCGAATTACAGTTCCAATATTTTTGAGCATATTTGGTTCTTCAAGAACAACAATTAGATTTTTACATTGATGTTCTTTTATTTCGTCGGCTCTTTTTCGTAAAGAACTTTTCTCTTTTATTTCAACTTTTTCTTTCATTTTTCAAATGATGCCTAACGTTGGTATAACAGTAGTTGCGGATTTTAAATGCCGAAACTTTAGGTTAAACACTTAACTTTGTAAAAGTACAAAATTTTGAGTTAAGCACAAAACCGCAATTACTGTTATACGCTGTTGCCATTAGTTTTCCTTTATTTTCATTACTTTTTCGAGTAAAGGTGTAATTCCATTTTCAGTTATCGTATCATTATTCCAAAAACTTAAAACACAACTTACGTAATTATTTCGCACTTCAGTTGCAACATAAAAAATGGTTAATGTTTTTCCACCTGACATTCCTGCTAAAAGAGAGGTTACACCTGTAAAATCATAAATAACTTTTTTTGCTTTAGTTTCAGTTCCTTCAAATTCAATTTCAACTATTTCTTCTGAAATTACTTTTCCGTTTTTTTTAGATTTTATTATTTTAAATTGTTGTTCAACTGTATTTTCGGCATCTTTCAAGTCTTTATGCACAGACCAATTCATCTGTCCATAATAAGGACATTGTACATTATTCACATTTTGCCATTGACAATTACTTCCTAATTTTATTTTTCTTCCTACAAAGTTAATACTATCAATTTCTATTGAATTATAACATTGTTTAGGAATTTTATTTTCCATTATTAATCGAACCATTTTTCTTTCAAATTCTTTATCTTTTTTATTGATTGAGCCAAATTGAATTATAGTTGTCCGTTTGTTTTTATTTTCTAAAAAATAGTAAGAACTATTTTGCGTTAAATTTTCAATAATTAAATCAGTTTTACTCACATAGTAATTTTTATAGTTCAAATCACTGTCTGTAGTTTTATGGTCTTTCTTTTTTATTGAATATTTTCTATAAACTTTTTTCAACCCTTTTTCCGTAAACTTATAGTTTAATGTTTGACTTGAAATGTTAGTTCCATCTACCTCATAGAAAGTTAAACCACCATTATTTATTGCTTGCAAACGATTAAATAATTTTTCGTTCTGAGCAGATAAAGTTGATAAAACAAAAAGAAATAATATTGTAAATGATTTTTTCATATTTACTCGGCTATTGTGAATGTATAAATAGGTCTTCCTTTACTATTAATTCCTTTTTTCCAATTTTCTGGCTTATTTGGGTCAAATAATTTCACTTCTTCTATTGGAAATATTGAAAAGTTAGTAAACCATTTTTGTGGGTTTTCGCTATCTTTTTTATATCCAACTTGCCTCGCCAAAACACTGTCTTTTGGTTGAACTGTGAATGGAACTGTCATTTCATAAGGACCTGTGATTGTAGATTGTTTGTAAACACTTGCTTGAAAATTAATTACCTTGTCAGAATTGTTTTTCACATAAAACGTTGTTGTTGGATACTTTTTACTTTCTGTAAAAGGTAGAATTCCACAACTTGTTAGAGTGAAAACTAAGAGTAAAATTATTGGTAATTTTTTCATTTCGTTTTTTTTTAATTAATGGCAACGGTTGAATATGGTTAGTGCGGTGTAAAAATACAATAATTTTTGGATTAAAC
>CAYOFS010000284.1:0-1740 GCA_964403095.1 uncultured Flavobacteriaceae bacterium
GTTGATACTAAAAAGGAATTTTATAATAATTTAGAGCATCCTGAATTTGATTTTTCTGATGTAAAAGGACAGGAATCTATCAAAAGATGTATGGAAATTGCTGCTTCGGGCGGACATAATATTATCCTAATAGGTCCGCCAGGGTCAGGAAAAACTATGTTGGCAAAAAGATTGCCAAGTATCTTGCCGCCAATGACCTTGCAAGAAGCTTTAGAAACTACAAAAATTCATTCTGTGGTTGGTAGGGTAAAAGAAAATTCAGGGCTTATGGGGCAACGACCTTTTCGTTCACCACATCATACCATTAGTGATGTTGCTTTGGTAGGTGGAGGTGCTTATCCACAACCTGGGGAAATATCTTTATCACACAATGGCGTTTTGTTTTTAGATGAGTTACCAGAGTTTAAAAGAACAGTTTTAGAAGTGATGCGTCAACCTTTAGAGGATAGAGAAGTGACAATATCTAGAGCGAAATTCACGGTAACCTACCCAAGTAGTTTTATGTTGATAGCGAGTATGAATCCTAGTCCGAGTGGCTATTTTAACGATACACCTGGGCATGTTACTTCTTCGCCAGCAGAAATGCAACGTTACTTAAGCAAGGTCTCAGGACCACTGCTAGATAGGATAGATATTCATATAGAAGTACAACCCGTGCCTTTTGAAAAGTTGTCAGAAACTAGAAAAGGAGAACCGAGTAAGGTGATTCGTGAACGAGTTACAAAAGCGAGAGAATTGCAAACAGAGCGGTTTTCTGACAGTAAAATTGTACATTATAATGCTCAAATGAATGTTAAGCAAATACGAGAGCATTGTAAGTTAGATGATGCTTCTATGACCTTATTAAAATCTGCTATGGAAGCCTTAAATTTATCAGCCAGAGCCTATGACAGAATTTTAAAAGTATCTCGTACGGTTGCTGACTTAGACGGTGCAAAAAATATAAGTCCTGATCATATTTCAGAAGCCATTCAATACAGAAGTTTAGACAGAGAAGGTTGGTTAGGCTAGCTTCTAAAACCCAATTATGACAGAGAAAAAGGTAGTTTTAGAAAAAAATAGTGTTAAAAATACATTTTTTAGAATAAAACTTGTTAGATTTGAATAGTATTAGAACAACCCCTACAATGAGAAACTTACTTTTTACACTAATTTTATTAGCTACTTTAACTAGTAAAGCCCAGTCTTCTAAAGCAAGCACAAATGATTTATTGACCAAATCAGAATGGATTAATAAAGATTTAGATTATTTAAGGTTTAATGATGGTTCTGTAATTTATAATTTTGACAATAATAAACAAGTAGTACTTTTTGATCTTGAGAATAAAAAATTGTCTTTTAAAGTAAATTATAGAACTGCTGGTGATTTTAAAACTGAAGAATTTCAATTTCAAATTAAAGAGCTTAAAAAGAATAAGTTAATACTTGTTCCTATCATAGAAAAAGAAAAAATTGAAAATAACGAATATAAAAAATTAGATCATAGTCTTTTCTCTAAAGAAAAACAATATATTTTTTATAATAGAGGTACGTTATTATCAAAAGTAGATTTCAAAAAACTAACTTTTCATTCGTCCACTTGTTTTGGTACTTGCCCTTCAATATCTGTTCAGATCAATATTGATGGGACTGTATATTACAAGGGTAAAGCATATTCAGATAAAAAAGGAAGTTTTGAAGGAGAGCTTTCTAAGGACGATATTTATCAATTAAAAAAAATATTAAATAAAAATCAACTAC
>CAYOFS010000285.1:0-1727 GCA_964403095.1 uncultured Flavobacteriaceae bacterium
AAACCACCATTTATTATTATCTGATAATCAAAAATAGCAATAATTACTTTAAATGCTAAAATATGATGAATTTTCAATAAATCAAATTTTGGTTGATTTAGGTTAAAATATTGTTTTTTAAAACGTTTTACCGTCTTTTTCAAGCTAAAATAGGACAATAAAGAGTTTAGTAAGCTAATCAACTTGTCCAAGCTAATAATATTCATTATTCTTTTAAGATTGTAAGCAATGAATATAAAACCAACATCAGCAGAGGCTCTTTGTTTTGTTTTTTTTGTTATGATGTGGTCAAAGCCCCAAGCTCTTTTCATAGTACCAAAAGGATGTTCTTCTATGGCTTGTCTTTGAGCATAAATTTGAGGATTTCTACTTATATTTTGCTTGTTTATTTCAAGCGCTTCAGCAAACTGATGTCTTTCTATTATTTTTTGATATTTTGCTTTTGTACATAGGTTTTTAACTAGGCAGTGTTTACAGTTTTTAGTTTTGTATTGTTTTACTTTATAAGATTTCTTTTGATACCAGTTACCATTGGTGTTTAATATTTGTCCAGCAGGACAAGTATAGTTGTCCTCTATTTTGTTGTAAATAAATTGAGATACATCATAAGCCCTATCAGGAGCATGTGCTGCGGGATTAGGAACACAGACATGGGTTGTAATTCCAAGTTGTTGTGTTTTATATATCTCTTCAGCGGTATAATATCCTTTGTCAAAAACGGCATCAAAAGAATTGTTTCCAAGAATTTCTATGGCGTTTTCTACCATAGAGGTCATGGCTCTTTTATCGTTGTTGTTTGTAATAGTATAATCAATAGGAATACAATATTTAGCATCTACTGTAGATTGAGCATTATAACAAACTTCAGTTACAACGCCTCTAATAACAAGTTGCCTAGCATCAGGATCTGAAGTAGAAACTTGTTTTTTACCAGTTTCAGTCAACTCTTTTTCAATAGCTTGATATTGTTTTTTATGTTTATTTTGTTTAGCTATTTTACGATTGATAATTTTCTTTTTGTCCCCATCAGCATTCTCTAAAGCTTTACAATATTCTGCAAGTTTGTTTTCTATGTAAGCAATATGTCTATCAATTTTCTTTTGGTTATAGTTATTTTTTTTAGAGTTTTGCGCTCTTAATTTAGTGCCATCCCCAGCGATTAAAATACCCCCAATTAGATCAAGGTTTTTAGCAAGGTTTACAGTTGCTCTAAAAACTTTTTTAATAGCTTTAGGATTATCTTTTCTAAAATTAGAAATGGTGTTATGGTCAGGAACTAAACCTTTCATTAACCAAATCAATTCAATATTACGTTTACATTCTTTTTCAAGACCTCTGGAAGAACGAATTTTATTTAAATACCCATATAGATATAATTTCAATAAGTCTTTAGGATGGAATGGCGGTCTGCCATTAACATTAAGTCGAACATCTTTAAATCCCAAACCGACAACATCTAAAGAATTTACAAAAGCATCAATAAAACGAATGGGATTGTCTTTGTCAATTAGTAAGTCAATGGTTTGAGGAATCAAAACTGCTTGTTGTCTATCAAAACCTTTAATATAATTCATACCTAAAGATACAAAACATTCTTATAATAAACTATTTTTATTTAAACTATTTTTAATAAATATTATGTTGGGTTTATAGACAGTCTGACGGTTTGGATATGCGGACGTAGCTGACGATAGGAAGCTATTCCGTCATATCTGTTGTTGTAGGGC
>CAYOFS010000286.1:0-1725 GCA_964403095.1 uncultured Flavobacteriaceae bacterium
ATTTAATAACTTGCTAAATATCAGCACTTAAAATTTGACGTTAGTTGGAATGTAAAAAACGAAAAAACTATGAATATAATTAATGAATTCAAACAAGCAATTAGTTATGCGATTTTTTGTACAAAACCCAATAAATTTGTTAGCACCTCGAATTTAAGTACAAATTTGTATATATGCCAACAAAGATTTAATAATCTACAAGGTGGTTACAATGATAAAATAAACCCAAACAGTAAAGCCAAATTAGATGAATTAAAAAAGAAAGTAAAAGAGAAAATAAGCATTCTAGAGAAAAAAATTGAGACTGCTAAAAAAAGTGAAAAACGAGATTTGGAAAGTAGGTTATTTGAATTAAAAGAAGCACTACAGGAAATTGAAGTCATAATAAATGCTAATACAAGTTATGTGTTTAATATAGATACCAAACCCAAATTTGAGTACGAAGATATGACAGACACAGGTATCGTGAATTATGACGGAACTTTAGGGAGTTTACTTAATGAATTAAAACACGCTTTTCAATTTGAAACTGGAAAAATTGATTTAATAAAAATAATTAATTCAAAAGGACAACCTGAAAATATTCCTGGTATGATTTATGATTTAAATGATGAAGTAGAAACGTACAAAAGGCAATATGCTTTTGACGGCATCTTAAAACTTCGTATAACAATGACAGAAGAAGAAATATTTCAACAACTTAAAAGTGGAAAATTAAAAAATAGTTTAGGAATAGGTGGTTTAGAAATCAAGAAAATGAAAAAAATTACCGCTAATATAATTGTCAGAGTTGCCGATAGATTTATTGACAGCGGTCTTTATAGGGATATATCTAGAAGAAGTCTAGATATTAATTCATCTATTGGAGATATTAAAAAAGGAAATCGTAATCGTATAGATATGTTTAATTCCCTAGGTCTAAATAATGAAAATAAAGATAATGCATATATCGATTTTATAAAAGTATTTATTGAAACAAAACCTTTCATTTATGTCAAATATTAAATTAATAATAACTATTATCTTAGTTGGTTTTACAAACATGTCCTATTCTCAAAAGTACGAGAATAATGAAGCATATCAATCATACAAAACAAATACTATCCCTTATCATTTGTTGATTTTTGAAAAGAATAAACTTATAATAGAAATTCCCAGAAAGGATGCTATTACTTTTGGAACTAGAACTGTATTTAGTACGCAAACTAAAAAAGACACTATTTTCATTCTCAATGAACTAACTAACGTAGCTAAACAAAAAGGTATAGTAGTAACAAATCATTTCACAAATCAATTTATTAATAGTAAGATATATAAAAAATCAAATAATGAATTATTATTTATAGATAAAAACAGACCATACTTTAAAAAAGAATTGATAGATAGTTTGATAGGGAATAATACTATTTATTATATAAATGAAAAATTATACAAAGCCTCAGATGAAAACCAAATAAACATTGATACCATATTAAAAAAACCTAAACGGGCAAAAATTAAAATATGGAAAGGAAAAGAAGCCTATGAAAAATATGGAATTATAGGATTGAATGGAGTAATTGAAATATCAGATAGAAAGAGACGCTGTAAGTAACACTACTGGCAACAATCTGTATAATTAATGGCTACAAAGTAATAAACCCAAAGGTCAGTTCTTTATATTCAGTTTTGTGCTTAACCAAAGTTTAGGTGTTTAATCACGCCACTAACCATACAGTTGACGTT
>CAYOFS010000287.1:0-1723 GCA_964403095.1 uncultured Flavobacteriaceae bacterium
ATTAAATTGTTCTTCAAAATTTAACTTTTAAATTTTATTATTATGAAAAATTTATTTTTAACATTAGCATTTGTTTTAGTAACTTCATTAAGCTTTGCAAATACAAATTCAATTAAATCTACTCAAGAAATGGTTGAAGAAGTTGATGGATCAATTGAAGTTACGCTATCCTGTGGTATTAGCGGAACACTTTCTTGGGAAGGTGATGCAAGTACATCTGACATTATAGATGCTGTACAGTATTTTGATGACTTATTATGTTAATCAAATCCTAAGTACTATCTCTAACTTATATAAAATAAGTTAGAGATAGTTTTTTTAAACATAAAAACAATATAATGAAACAATTAATATTATTTATTTTATTTACTACATCTACTCTTTTAGGTCATTCGCAAGTAAAAAACACGTATGATTATAAATTAATTTATAATTATGAATTTCAGATTGATTCAACAGATATCTATAGTTCAAAACAAGAAGATATGATACTTTTATTAAATAACGATAAAAGCTATTTTTATAGTTCTTCAAAATACTCATTAGACACCTTAAAGAGTAATAACAAGAATAAGAGTATACAGGAATTATTAGCTTTAAGGCAAAGTATTCCTAAACAGAGAATCAAATTCGACGTTGAAAAAAACTTTGAAACTCAAAAAATCAAGTATTTTGAAAAAATATTCCTTACAACATATAAGTCTGAAGAAGATTATAAAAAATTAGATTGGTCTATAAAAAATGAAACAAAAAAAATAGACGAATTTATTTGTTCAAAGGCATTAACAACTTTTGCTGGTAGAGACTATATTGCTTGGTTTACAAATGAAATACCTATATCTAATGGTCCATATAAGTTTGACGGTTTACCAGGAATGATTATTGAAATTAACGATAGTAAAAATCAACATCACTTTACTTTAAAAGAATTTAAAGAAGAAACAGGCAAATTTCCTGTTAACAATAAAAAAATTGTAAATGCAACAATGCCAGAAATAAAAAAAGTAAGAGACAATCAAATTCAAAATGTAAAACAATCAGGTTTTAATTTAAACCCTGAGTTGATGAAAAAAGTTAAAGAAAAACTTAAAAAACGTAACAATCCAATAGAATTAGATAACAATTAACATATGCGTTATAGTCTTTTTCTTCTATTATTGTTCTTTTATTCATTTAGTTTTTCACAAACAAAAATAAGTGGAAAAATATTTAACGAATATAACAACTCACTTCAAGGAGCAAGTGTGATTGTAACAAAAACTAAAGGAAACATTATATTAACCTATGCAATTTCTAATAATAATGGAGAGTATTCATTGAATATAAGCTCTAAATTAGATTCTTTACAGATTAATGTTTCCTATATTGGTTATGCTAAACAATCAAAAATTATTTCAAATAAAAATCAAACACTTAATTTTAACCTTTTAGAATCATCTGAAAAACTAAAAGAAGTAATTATAAAAAATTCTCCAATAACAAAAAGAGGTGACACGATAAATTATTCCGTTAATGCATTTAAAGAACAAAAAGATAGAGTTATTGCAGATGTTTTAAGGAAGTTACCCGGAATTGAAGTATTGGTAGATGGTAAAATATTGTATCAAGGAAAACCCATACAAAAATACTATATTGAAGGTTTAGATTTGTTAGAAGGCAAATATAATCTTGCAAATAACAACTTACCTGCAAGTTCGGTTTCGAAGGTGCAAATATTAGAAAA
>CAYOFS010000288.1:0-1716 GCA_964403095.1 uncultured Flavobacteriaceae bacterium
ATTCTATCAAATTTGAAATTATCAAACGAATCATGCCTTTTTTACTTCCAAAGGAAAACCTTTCATTTTAGGTTAAGAGAGTATTCAATAATACTATAATATTAAACAAATTACCTATAATAATTGCCTAATATGATTTATCTATATATCATCCTCCAGATACAATTCGCATAAGCTCAGCAGTAACAATTGCGCCAAGTGTTCCAACAGCATAACCGACAACAGCTAATAAAACGCCAACCGTTGCTAGTGACGGATGAAAAGCCGAAGCTACAATAGGAGCCGAGGCTGCGCCTCCAACATTTGCTTGAGAACCTACAGCTAAAAAGAAGTATGGAGCTCTAATTAATTTAGCCACAATAATAAGTAAAACAGCATGGATAGTCATCCAAACAACTCCAATAGCAACTAAGCCTAGATTATCAAAAATCATAGACAAATCCATCTTCATACCAATACTTGCTACTAAAATATATATAAAAACACTACCAAACTTACTAGCGCCAGCACCTTCATAATTACGCGCTTTTGTAAAGGATAATATAATGGCAATAATTGTAGCAATACTTATCATCCAAAAGAAACTAGAACCTAAAAAGGTAAGTGAGTTTTTAAACGTTTCACTTTCCATATTACCTACTATATTTTTAAAGAAAACACTTAAATGTCCCGCACCAAAATGAGCAAAAGCAACTGTTCCAAAAGCAATAGCTGCTAGTATCATCATGTCAGTAACTGTTGGGTTTCGTTGTACTTCATCGCTAAATTTTGAAATTTTTTCTTTTAAAGCTTCAATTGCCGAGGTATCTGCTTTTAACCATTTATCAATTTTTTTTGTTTTCCCAATTCCTATAAGTATCAAAGCCATCCAAATATTTGCTACAACAATATCAACAAATACCATTCCTCCATATAATTTTTGATTATAACCATAAACTTCTAACATCGCAGTTTGATTTGCTCCGCCACCAATCCAAGAACCTGCTAATGTTGCTAATCCTCGCCAAACAGCATCAGGACCAGCTCCTCCAACAGTTTCAGGCGAAACCATGGAGATTAACATGATTGCAATTGGACCACCAATCATAATACCTATTGTTCCTGTAAAAAACATAATTAATGCTTTTGGACCAAGGCTAAAAACGGCTTTTAAATCCAAACTTAAAGTCATTAAAACTAAAGCTGCAGGCAGTAAGTAACGACTGGCTACATAATATAGGCTTGTGTGATGCTCTACAAGTTCACCAGAAGTATTTGTTGTTGTCCATTCTGGCGCAATAATCCCAAGAGTCGTTAAAAGAGCAGGTAGCATGTATGCCATAAATAATGCAGGAACAAATTTGTAAAACTTAGACCAAAAACCTGTTTTTTTAGACGATGTGAAAAATATAAGACCCAAGCTGAGCATTAAAATTCCAAATACAATAGTATCATTAGTGAATAAAGGTTGTTCCATGTTTTAGTATTTATTTATTGATTAGTTTGTTGCTAGAGCTAAAGTATTTATTCTCTAATAATTTAAAACGCTAATATATAAAAATTTAGGCTTTTTTAATAAAAACTATAGAGGTATTGAGTATATTTGTAGTGCCTTAAATCCGTAAGGAATTTTGTAGTAGAATACTCTTAGAGGTTTAGTGTTGTAATTAAAACAAATTAAAACAAATGGCTCTACTGCAAATTTAGTGGAATTAAAATATATAATAAAATTTAAAA
>CAYOFS010000289.1:0-1697 GCA_964403095.1 uncultured Flavobacteriaceae bacterium
TGCAAATAATGAAGAAGGCTTGTTGTACCAATCACAAAATATTGATGATTTATATAACAAAATAAATGAATTGATTTCTAATAATAAAAAAGCAATACTACTTGGCAATAATTCAAGAAGAAAAGTAATTGATAAATACGCTATTAATAGCGTAATTGATAGTTTTATAAATATTTTTTAAAATAATGAAAGTATTACACGTAATAAACAATTTAGGAAGTGGTGGCGCAGAAAGCATGCTTATCAATTTTTTTAAAGAATTAAAAGCGACTGATGGTATGTTTGAAATATTATTATTAGTTGATGATAAAATTACTTATAAAGTGCCCAATAATATCACGATATCTAAACTATCAAAATCAAACAGACGTTTTTCATTTATTAAATTATGGCAATTATATAAATTTATTAAAACTCGTAATTTTAATATAGTACATAGTCACCTGTTTCCTAGTCAATATTATGTGGCATTTGTAAAATTATTTTTTCTAAAAAAAATTAAAATTATTACCACAGAACATAGTACATCTAATAGTCGTCAAAAAAATATTTTTTTTAGATTAATTGATAAAAACATTTATAAACTATATGATAAAATAATTTTTATAAGCAATGGTGTAGCAAAGTCTTTTCAGCAAATTTACCCAAAACAAGCTTTAAAAGGCGTGATAATTAATAATGGCATTCCACTAGATAGATTTAAACCTATTAAGAGGATAAGTAATAAATCAGATGTTTTTAAAATTATTATGGTTGCTCGGTTTAGTAAACAAAAAGACCATAAAACATTGTTAAAAGCACTTTTTTTAATAAAGGATAATTATGAATTAAATCTTGTAGGAGAAGGAGAATATTTAGAAAAAATAAAAAATCTATCAAATGAATTAGGCATTTCTAATAAAGTAAATTTTTTAGGTTTTAGAAATGATATTGCTACTCTTTACGGTAATAATGATTTATTTGTATTATCTTCACATTGGGAAGGCTTTGGTTTGGTAGCTGTAGAGGCAATGGCTTCTGGAATACCAGCTATAGTAACTGACGTGCCTGGGCTAAATGAAGTTGTTAAAGATGCAGGTTTACTTTTTGAAAAGGGAAATTCGAGAGAATTATCTGAAAAAATACATCATTTAATGAATAACAAAGAATTATATAATACTTTAATACAAAAAGGATTGAAAAAAGCCAAAGAGTATGATATCAAAAAATTAGTAAATAAAACTTTAAATCTATATAATAAAATATGAACGATGTTATTTCTTTTGTTTATATAATTATCATTTTTGGAATTGGTTTGCTAATTACTAGCAATATTTCAAAAAAAAGGAAAAGCAGTTTTCCTTTTTTACTCTTTTTTGAACATATGTTTTTCTCGTATGTTTATTTTAAGTACGCTCAAACTACTTCTGCTGATGCTAATATGTATTTTTTTCAAGCTACTATACAAACAGATTGGCTTGATTCTTTTGGTACAAGTACAGATTTTATCATTTTTATTACAACTTTTTTTGTAAAATATCTGCAAATGTCTAAACTAGCTGTTTTTTTTCTATTTGGATTGTTTGGCTATTTAGGATTTGTTTACTTTATTAAAATGCTTCCTTTTGCAGGTAAAAAAATGTTTGGCTTAGAATTATCTTTTTTGGTTCTATTGCTTCCTGAATTTCATTTTTGGACTGCCGCCTTAGGTAAAGATA
>CAYOFS010000290.1:0-1697 GCA_964403095.1 uncultured Flavobacteriaceae bacterium
CAGACACACCTCTTAAATTTGCTCTAAAGAGTTTTATTTTAGCATTAAATGATTCGGTACTATCCAATAAAGTGTGTAAAGTTTAAATTTTGGGGTTCGCAGAACCTTAAAAATTTTTATTAACTTTAGATAATTTTTTTATAATGAGATGATGATGATTAAAGACTTGTTGAACTGGAAATAACTTTTTTTAGGAACGTAGTTCCGTTAAGAAAAAAGTTATTCCATTTCAATAATGTCTCATAAAGATTTTCACATCCTGTATCACTAATTATTATCTTACAAAAACACTTTATTATGAATAAAAAAGATGTATTAAATGACGATTTTTTAAAGCAATTTAAAAATTCAAAAGACTTTACAAGTTTTATGGAAAACCTCTATAAGCGTGGAGTTGAAACAATGCTCCAAGGAGAAATAGAAGCCCATTTGGGTTATTCAAAAAGTAAAACTAGACCAGACACGGCAAATGCTCGAAATGGTTACGGGTTAAAGACCATCAAAACCAAACAAGGCGAGTTTGAAATTCAAGTTCCAAGAGATCGAAAAAGTGAATTCGAACCACAAATTGTACCAAAACGTAGTAGAATGTCTCAAGGTGTTGAAAACATTATTGTATCACTCTATGCAAAAGGAATGAGTAACTCTGATATAGAAGAACAGCTCAATGAATTATATGGTTTTACAGTATCTACATCTACTATTTCTATAGTAACCGATAGAATTACAAGCGACATTATTGCATGGCAAAATAGACCTTTAGAATCGGTATATTTAGTCGTTTGGATGGACGCTATTGTATTCAAGGTTCGAGAAAATTCAAAAGTAGTAAACAAAGCAATTTATTTAGCAGTTGGACTTAGAAATGATGGTTTAAAAGAAGTGTTAGGTATGTGGCTTGGTAAAAATGAAAGTTCCACCTTTTGGATGTCGGTATTAACCGATTTAAAAGTACGTGGTGTTGAAGATATTTTGATTACAGTAACTGATAACTTAAATGGGTTTACCAGCACTATAAATGACGTTTTCCCAAAATCCGATACACAAATATGCGTAATTCACCAAATAAGGAATGCAACAAAGTATGTTGTTTGGAAAGAAAAAAAGGAATTTACTCACGATATGAAAGCTATTTATACAGCTCCAAATAGAGAGGCAGCAAAAATTGCCTTAGATGACTTTAAAAGTAAATGGAATAACAAGTATTCTTATGCTGTTGATTCTTGGTATCGAAACTGGGAGGAACTTACTGTTTTTCTTGACTTTCCAGTTGAAATTAGAAAGATTATATATACTACAAATCTCATTGAAAATCTTAATGGTAAAATAAGAAAATACACTAAAAATAAACTCTCTTTTCCAACAGATAATGCGGTAAAAAAATCAGTCTATTTATCCTTAAATGAAATAACAAAAAAATGGACTTTGCCCATTAGAAATTGGGGTTTGATTTTAAACCAATTTATTACTATATTTGAAAAAAGGGTTCGGCTATAAAATTAGCGAACTCCAAGATAAAAAGTTTACACACTTTTTAGGATAGTGTCTTTATTCAATTAAAGTAAATAAAAAAAGTAACACTTTATAAATACATCAAAAATATATAATACTCCTAAAAGTTGCATTTACTAATTGAACTTACGTATTACAAAGTCAACTTCTTTTAAATTAATTACAAATTCAATTAAAAATTTTAC
>CAYOFS010000291.1:0-1697 GCA_964403095.1 uncultured Flavobacteriaceae bacterium
AAAAATAATATTTTCAGTTGTCTTTGGAGTGATTTTCGTCATTTTTTTCATTATGTACAACGATCTGAATATGCGTAGTTGCGGATTTAATGGCACTAAACTTTCAGATTAGCACTAAATTTTATTCAAAGATACTTAACTTTGAATTTAGCACAAAACCCGCTATTACGTATATTTTTTGTTACCAACTGTGCATTATTTCGATTGATTAGTTAATTTTCTAGTAAAATATTTCATAAATGTATATTTTGGATTAAATATTTTACCACTATTTAGTTCAATATTGATAGGTCTATTGATTTTTTCAATCATTATATATGGATTTCTATTAGAATTAGTATTTATAATCCCAAATTGTTCAACATTCCAAGTATTATTACTATAAGTTAAATCCATAAAAATAATATCAGGAATTAAGTCCGTATTTCGTATTTTAATTCGAATACCTTTGTCATTATTCTGAATATTGTTAGGTTCAATATAAATATTTTCAATTGGTGGACTTAATTTTAAATAATCTGAGTTTATACGAGGTAATACTTTTATTACTGCGTTTTTTGGTAATCTGATTTCGATAGCATCATCAATATGACACATTTTAATTGTATCAATTTCAGTATTTCCTATAATATCATAAAAATAATTTTTACAAATGTTTGATTTTTGAACATTATTGATATGGTTGTCACTTTTACAAGTTTTAATTAAAGTTTTTTTATGTACATAAAATTTAGGTCTGATATTTGTTTCATGTTGAATAAACACATAATTTTTATCAGCAAGATTTCCTTCATTTGTTGTATATATACTTTCTATATCTATAATATTTTTTATTGCTACAATTGAACCGTCTAAACTTATAATACTATCGTAAACATAAACTGTTTCACCTACGTCAATACCTTTTTTTTTTCTTCTATGTGGAATACCATATTTAAAATAATAATTATTAGAACTATCTTCATAAAGAATACCATGTACTTTAGTATATAGTTTATCACTATTCTTTCTGTTATTTGTACAGCTAATCAAAAAAAGAAAAAAAGAAAAAAGAAAAAATCGTAAAATCATAATCTTTTCATTTTATAAAAGTTACAATATAATTTTGGATAAAAGGTATCAGCTTTAGGATTGTTTTCATCTCTTTTCTTACCCCTTAACCATCTTACCAACCATTGTACTTGGGCATTAATTCCAGTATTACCATCATCACCATTAGCGATATCTATTAATTTACCTGTAGAAAAAGATAAACCGTGTTGATCCCAAAACTCAAACTTAGCTTCACATGGGTTTGTATTGTTTATTATTAAAATCATAGTATGATTTGCTCCAGCTATTGAGCTATAATAAATGTGATAACCAATATCATTTCTTATATTGGATAAAAACATTTTATATATTTTTTCTGGTGATTTTATTTTAATTATTGTTTCTCTATCTTTATATTCACCATTAACTTTTTGAAAGGTTTTACTTAGAGTTATTTTATAATCACTAGTTATTAATTTTACTTTAGATTTAACATATGTTTTAAAAAAAGAAGCTCTATCATCTGCTGTTAGTTCAAAAAAACTAACTTTATTTCTTCTTTTATGAGTTTTTCTTTCTACACTATAAAATGTTTTATTATTACTAAATAGTTCTGATAAACTTCTTTCAGCAGCAGCCATACAATAATTTCCAGCATATTCAGA
>CAYOFS010000292.1:0-1694 GCA_964403095.1 uncultured Flavobacteriaceae bacterium
CAATACTAGCATACATTTAGACTTTTCGTTACGAAAACCCTTGCGGATTTAAGGATAAAAACTTTTGCAAAAGCTTTAATAATCTTGCTTGTTATACTATTTAAAGGGTCTTTTCTTTTTCGGCTGTTTTCTTATCGCCTGATTTTAGATAATATATTGATAAATAAAAATGCAAATAGGAACGCCAATAAATAATCAAGTTTTGTTCTTTTGATTTATTTAGTTCATCAAGGCTATTACTCAATTCTGATAGGACTTTATTGTCCTTTGATAGTAAACTTTGAACAAAAGCATCATATATTTTATCTTGAATACCAACAAGCAATGTGTCTGATTTAATTTGTTCTATTTGAGCCGAATAATTTATAGCTTCTACCTTCGCTATTTCTGTTGTATTGCCTTTACAGAAAACAAAGAGTAATAAAATTAGTAATAACCGCATCACAATGTTGAATTTATATATTAGTCTGAATAGAAACCAAATGCATAAAAAAACTAATTTATATATTGTTTAATTACTTTTACATACTCTTCAAAAGCATCAACTCCTGTATTTGTAATTTCAATGGATGTATGTTGATAATTGTTTAAAAATCCTTTGGTTATCCTTATGTAGTTTGCTTTTTCTAATTTTTTTAGTTGAACGCTAATGTTACCTGATGTGGCTTTTGTAATCTCTTTTATTTCATTAAAGTCCGATTTTCCATTAGTCACTAAAAATGAAATAATGGATAATCTAAGTTGAGAATGCAATAATGGATTGAGATTTTTAAACATTTTCTTTTCTCTTATGTTGAACCATTAATATTATTCCAGGAATTAAAATAGCAATTACTGAAACAATTCCCATTAATAAAGGCTGATAAATCCATTCAAGATAAAAACCTAAAAATGCTGAAAGTCCAATAAAAACACCAGAGTAAAGTAGTAGTTTGCTTTTTATAGAAGTTCCCGAAACTATTGTGCCGATAGATAGTAAAATTAATAGAATGGGTATTAAGTTTTCTTTTAGATTATTTCCAAATAAAAATCCTAAAATCATCATATTAATTGACAAAACAATCCACAAGGCGGAAACTATTTTACTAATTAAATTTTGTTTGCTTTTTCTTTTCTTTTTTGAGTAGTAAACTGTAGAATAAATAGCTCCGATTGGCATTAATAAATAAGGATACCAACTAATAGTATAATATTCGTTTTTTAAAAAAATAAATTGACTAATAGATGTAATGGCAATTAATGCTCCCCAAAACATATAGATAAATCCGTTTTCTTCGAATTTATTTCGGGCTTGAGTAATCACTTGGGTAATCAATTCAAGACTTTCTTCGGGTGATAGTTTATCTGTTTTCATAATAGTATATATTAAATTATTTTGCAAATATAAAGTAGTTTATATTATAAACCAAATTATTCAGTTGATTTTTTTGCAATTAGAATTAAATCCTATTCTTTTAGATTAAGCTTGTATTACTCCATTTTGAGGCTATTTTTGTAGCTATTAACAAATATAAAAGCTTTGTAACCCGAAAAATTCATGAATTTTTCTTAGTTAAAAGTTATAATGTCACGCCAATTGCGTGATGACGCTAAAGCGTTTATTGAAAGTTAGAAGTTTACCTACCTATTTATGGTAGGCTTACCTACCTATTTATGGTAGGCTTACCTACCTATTTATGGTAGGCTTACCTACC
>CAYOFS010000293.1:0-1681 GCA_964403095.1 uncultured Flavobacteriaceae bacterium
ACGCTAACTTACTGTATTTGAGCAAGATAGCAAAAACAAGGAAAGACACATGAAATTAAAACTCTTTATTATAATAATATTAAGTCTGTTTATATCTTCTTCAATATATTCACAAAGTAGTCTAAAAGATTCTTTAAAATATGAGATTATTTATAAATACACTTACCAAAAAAATAAAACCGATACAACTAATATAAAATCGGAAGAAATGATTTTAAAAATTGCTGAAAATTTTTCATACTATATTTCTCACAATAACATGAAAAGGCGTGAAATATCTTATACCTCTAAAAATACGAATACAATCCCACTTAATATACGTTCAATACCTAGACCAAAAATAAAATATACAATTTTAAAAAATTATCAAAAAAACGAAATAATTTTTAGTGATAGATTTGGAACAGATTTTTTTTCTTATACAAAAAAAATAGATTCGTTTAAATGGGTTCTACATAATAATCAAAAAGTAATTTTGGGATATTCTTGCAAAAAAGCCACTACATCTTTTGCTGGAAGAGATTATATTGCATGGTATTCTATTGATATTCCAATAGCAGATGGACCTTATAAATTTAATGGTTTACCTGGATTGATATTTTCTATTTACGATACAGAAAAACATTATTCATTCAATATTAGTAGTATAAAAAATATAAAAAAAATATTTGACACTAAAGAACCTATTTATAAAAATATACCTATAACGTATAATGAATTTATAACACTCGAAAAAAAATATAAAGAAAAACCTTCTTCTATCATTAATTCTGGCAGGATGACTTTTCCTAAGGAACTACTTGATAAAGCAGACAAAAGAGCCAAAGAACGATTGAAATATGAGAATAACCCAATAGAATTAAAAGAAGGCAATTAATGAAACTAATTTTTTCTTTAGTCTTCTTATTTTGTTTAGAATTAGTAAGTTTTTCTCAAACTACAATTAGTGGTAATTTAAAAACAGTAAATGGGATTCCTATTTCAGGTGTTAGCATTACAATTACTAAATTAAATACGAATAATATACTAAACTATGATATCTCAAATAATAAAGGTTTTTTTTTAATAATTACAAACAATAAAGATGAAAAACTTCAACTCAACATTAGGTCAATGGGATATAAAAACACAATAAAAATAATTGATAATAACTCCCAGATCTTAAATATTGTTTTAAAAGAAGAAACAACAACGTTAAATGAAGTTACTATAAGAACAAGGTCAATTATAAAAAAAGGAGATACGATAAGTTATTCCGTTAATGCTTTTAAAGATCAAAAAGATAGAGTTATTGCAGATATTTTAAGGAAGTTGCCCGGAATTGAAGTTTTGATAGATGGCAAAATATTATATCAAGGAAAACCTATACAAAAATATTATATTGAAGGTTTAGATTTATTAGAAGGTAAATACAATTTGGCTAATAACAATTTACCTGCAAGTTCTGTATCTAAAGTGCAAATATTAGAAAACCACCAGCCTATAAAAATACTTGACAGTTTAGTGTTTTCAGACAAAGCATCTTTAAATATTAAACTTAAAAAAAATATTACGGTTACAGGAACTTCTAAATTAGGCGTTGGCTTATCTCCTTTATTATGGAATATAAATATTACACCTATGTTGTTTACTAAAAAGCAACAAATGATAACTTCTTATCAAACTAACAATGTTGGTAATG
>CAYOFS010000294.1:0-1673 GCA_964403095.1 uncultured Flavobacteriaceae bacterium
TCATTTAGAAGTGTATTTAGTTCGACTTTTATTCATTTTATTTGCAGACGATACAAGTATTTTTGAGAAAGATACTTTTAAGGAGTTTTTAGAACTAAAAACAGATGAAGACGGAAGTGATTTAGGAGCATTAATGGCTCAATTCTTTCAAGTATTAAATACTCCAAAAGAAAAACGCCTAAAAAATCTTGACGAACATTTAAACCAATTTCCGTATGTAAACGGAAAATTATTTGAAGAAATGTTACCTATTGCTTCTTTCAATTCAAAAATGCGTAGCATTTTGTTAGAAGCGTCAGGTTTGGATTGGGGAAAAATATCGCCCGCAATTTTTGGTTCGCTTTTTCAAAGTGTAATGAACCCAGAAGAACGTAGAAATCTTGGAGCACATTATACGTCAGAAAAAAATATTTTCAAACTCATAAAACCTTTATTTCTTGACGAGTTAAGAGCAGAATTTGAAAAGGTAAAATCAAATTCAAGAAAACTAAAAGAGTTTCATCATAAATTATCTACTTTAAAATTCCTTGACCCTGCGTGTGGAAGTGGAAACTTTTTAATAATCACTTACAGAGAATTACGTCTTTTAGAAATTGATATTTTAAGACAACTTTTTAAATCAGGCGAACAAGTTTTAGACGTTTCTGCAATTTTGTGGTTAGACGTAGACCAATTTTACGGAATTGAATATGACGAATTTGCATCTAAAATTGCAGAAGTTGCAATGTGGCTAATTGACCACCAAATGAATATGCGAGTTTCGTTTGATGTAAGAATAGTAGCGAATAAAATGCACTAAATTTCAACTTATCATCAAACTTTGGTAAAGGTACAAAACTTTGATTTAAACACAAAATCGCTATTATTTTTACATTTTGTTGGCATACGTTTTTTATTCCCATTATTTATATTATTTTTGTAACCAATGTATAAGGTTGTATAATATGGTTACTAAAAATTATTATTCGCTTTCAGAAGCGTCAGAAGTATTAGGAAAGAGTAAAGAAACTCTAAGAAGATGGGATAGAGATGGTAAATTAACTGCTGTTAGAGAACCTATAAGTAATTATAGGATTTACAAAAAAGAACAATTAAATTTATTTTCGCATTTACTTTCTAATGAATTAGATGATGTTGTTGATAATTCAGTAGCACCATTAAAGGACTATAAGGTTTTGGAACTTTTTGCAGGTGCAGGTGGTTTAGCAATCGGTTTAGAAAAGGCAGGAATTAAATGTGCCGCTCTTAATGAACTTGATAAATGGGCTTGTCAAACTTTAAGAGAGAATAGACCGAATTGGAATGTTTTAGAAGGCGATATTAAATCTTTTGATTTTACTAAATATAAAGATGAAGTTGATATTGTTACAGGTGGATTTCCCTGTCAATCTTTTAGTTATGCAGGAAAAAGACTTGGTTTAGATGATGCAAGAGGAACTTTATTTTATGAATTTGCAAGAGTTGTGAAAGAAGTTAATCCGCCAATTTGTTTGGGTGAAAATGTTAAAGGATTATTATCACACGATAAAGGTAAAACAATTCAGGGAATGATTTCTATTTTAGATGAAATTGGTTATAATGTTGTTCCAGTAAAAGTTTTAAAGGCAATTTATTATAATGTGCCACAAAAACGTGAACGAGTAATTTTAGTTGGTATTCGTAAGGATATTGAT
>CAYOFS010000295.1:0-1664 GCA_964403095.1 uncultured Flavobacteriaceae bacterium
TAATGTGTAATTTATTTTTTTAATTCGTTTTCTAATACTTGAATTAAAATTCCATTGCGTTTCTGGATTATTAACTAATACAGATGTTATAAATTGATTTGTTTCTTGAAATTCAATATTATTTTGTATTCCTTTCTTTTTCTTGATATAGTTTAAATTTCCTAAAAGCATAATTCCTTTGTACATACTAAATTTATTGTAACTCAAATTTGCAGAGTGATATAATTCGTTTTCTAAATAGGCGTTACCTTTATAAACAGAATTATAAGATTGTAGTTGAAATTTATTAGAAAATTGAGAAGCATTGCCAAATGAACTTTTAAGGTTATATTTTAATTTAAATTTTTCTGATTTACTAAATTGTAGTTTTACATTGAAATCAGGTAAAAAAAGTATTTTTTTATTTTCAATATTTGAGGATTGTTTTATATGCCAAGAGTAATTTCGGATAAACAAACCTTGTTTGAAAGTTAATTTTCCAGTTCTAAATTTATAATGTAAGCCTAAAAACAAATCATTAAATTTAAAATCTAAATCATTATTAAACTGTGAGTTTCCAAAATTATTAATTGTTCCATTTGATAATAATTGACTATCATTGGTGTTATATTGCTGTTTAGAAAAGGTGTTTCCAAAAGTGGTGTAAATATGATTAGAATTATTTAAAACCCAGTAATGTTTAAAAATGGCTTCTAAATTAGTATTCTGATTTCTTTTTATTTGTTTTAAAACATAATTATTATCTATTTCTAACGGAATTAATCCTTGTAAAATTGATTGTGTACTATTCCATACAAAAGTAGGCTTGTTTTTGTCAAGTGAAAAATTAACGGAAGTTGAAAATGTATGCTTTTTAGATGCTTTTTTATGCCATTCAATATTTTGATTTAATAATAATTGATTATTATCTTTTTCAGTTATGATGTTATTATTGTTATTATCTATTCTAATATTATTTGTTTTCGTAAAAGAATTATTACTTTGTTTTAGTTGTGTTTTAAAATACCATTGTTCTTTTGAATTTGGTGTGTAATCAATATTTAATTTACCAATGCCAAAAACATTTTTAGTAGAACCATTAATATTTGTATTTTCAAAAAATGTAGCATATTGATTTATATTATCTTCTAAAGTATTAATTTTAGAATATGAAAATATACCAAAACCTGAAATGTCTAATGTTTCAGAAGTAGATTTTACGATATTTAATGCACCAAATTTGTTATTTGATTTTAAAAAATCTTGACTTTCTAAAAATTGAGATAAATCATTATTTGATTTCATTAAACTTGAAAAGCCTTTTTTAAAAACAGCACTAATACCACCTTGAAAGTTTAAAAAATCTTTGAAAGTAAATGTTTTTTCTCCTGTATTATTTAGGTTACCGATAAAATTAAGTGTTGTTTTAGGACTGTAATAGAATAAATTACTATGTGTTCTATAAAATTCTTTATTTCCTTTACCTGCTTCAATATCACCAAAAATAAATTTCTTTTTATCTTCTTTTAAAATGATATTCATTGCCATTTCTTCGCTATCAGAAAGATTTTTTAAAAAACCAACTTCATTATAGTTATCTAAAATGACGATTTTTTCAATAGCATCTGCTGGAATATTATTTACACCTAATTTTGTTCCGCCACCAAAAAAAGGTTTTCCTTCAA
>CAYOFS010000296.1:0-1643 GCA_964403095.1 uncultured Flavobacteriaceae bacterium
TTTCGCTTACTTCTTTTGCCCAAGGATAATTATTATAAACTACATCTTTTGAATATCTGTAATCGCTTTTTAGACGACCACAAGTATATTTAACCCAAGTCATATGCATAGCAGACATTAATACTCCAAAGTGGTATAATTCTGCATTTGGCATAATTAAATTACCATTAGTTGAAATTGTACTTTTGTCAATAAAACCTAATGGGATATATTTTCTATTTTCAGAAGATACAACAGGAATAATTAGACAACTATCGGGATTGTGTGTTTCTCTAAAACGAATTGGAGAAAGGTTTTGCATTGTCTTGTCCGTACTTTTTAATCTATCTAATTTTACTTGATTAATACGTTCCATTACTAATGGCATTTGACGCAATTCATTAGGCGGGCAATCCACTAACCAAAGGCAAAATCTTTTCTTATTATTTAGAAATTCACTCGCACCAATTAATTTCTTTATCCATTTTTTCGCTTTTGGCTCATTCTTAAGTAAAAATTGTAAATCTTTTTCCTCAACGATTAAACCTTTGCTTTTCGCATAATAATTACCTTTCATTATATTTGGAACATTACAAATCGGTTTTCTGTTTTTTATAATAAAAGTATCTTTTGCGTCAACTAAATAAGCGTTAATGTTTTTCACTGCAATTTCAGAAGGCTCTCCTTTGACATCTTCATAGGTAAATAGTTTTTTATTTTTTACATCAAAATTTGCAAAACCTACAATGATACAATAAACAGCCGCTTTACCTTTTGCTTCATTACTCCACTTGAAAGTAGTATGAGCAAAATGAATTTTAATATTATACTCATTTTGTAAAGGATTCCATAATAAATTTGTTTGTTCTCCTTGAACTATTGAATTTGTAGAAACAAATGCGGCTTTAATTTGTGTTTTTTGAATGAATTTTGATGCTAAAATATACCATCCAACTACATAATCTAATGTGCCACCACCTGATTTTTTATTGAAAATACGAACTATTTGACTACGTTGATTTTTAGTCATAATATTAGAACCAATAAAAGGCGGGTTTCCAATTATGTATGATAATTCAGTTTTAGAAACTACATTTTCCCAATCAATTTCAAGGGCATCATCATTTACAATTTTAGCTGCTTTTTTTAATGGCAAACGAGCAAAATATTGTCCAAATTCTTCTGTTGGCATCCATTAAAAAATTAAAAATTGAACGGAAATAAATCACAAATGTTTAACTTTGCCAAAAAGTAGAATTATGGCAAATAAATATGTTGATTTTATCACTGATAAGCACCTTATCACTTGTATTTCTGAATTATACGAGAAATACTATAATGCAAAAACATCTTTCAGTAAAAAGAACCTTTACAAAAACAAAGTTGACATTTTCAAAATGTTATTTGATAAAAAATTCAATAACCTTTCAGATGAACAATTAATTAACAAAGAAATTGAAAGACAAGTTGATCGAACAATTGTAAATGCTATTGGAACATTTCACGAAAGAGTTTTAGCAGGAGTTAAGAATTTTGAAAAAGTTGATGCAGGAATAGATATTAAATCAAAAGACGACAAAATCTTTATAGAATTAAAGAATAAGCACAACACAGTAAAAGGAGAAGATAGTAAAAGTATTTTCATAAAACTTCTTGGAGAAATT
>CAYOFS010000297.1:0-1638 GCA_964403095.1 uncultured Flavobacteriaceae bacterium
ACAATAAAAAATATGTGATTCCTTTAAACTAATTAAAAAACCCCAAATTCATATTGAATTTGGAGTTTTTTAATTGTAAAAAATTTACTTCGTTTTTTTAACGTATTGTGTTAAAATTACAATATGTTGATCTCCAACACGACCTTCAATATGGTTTGCATTATCATGCACTAAAGAAATTCTGTGAACAGCTTCGCCACGTTTAGCAGTAAAACCACCGCCTTTTACTTTAAGATCTTGAATTAACACAACAGAATCACCATTCAATAGTATATTACCATTACAATCTTTATGTATTATTTTTGTAGAAGGATCTACATGCTCTCCTGTTGCTTCTGCCCATTTTAAAACGTCTTCTTCTAAATACATCATATCTATTAAATCTTGCGCCCAAGATTCTTTTTGATACTTTAGACGATATAATAAACGCCAAGCTGTTACTTGAACTGGAGGAAATTCACTCCACATGCTATCGTTTAAACAACGCCAGTGATTTGAGTCTAAGTTATCTGTACTTTCAATTTGTGTGTTACAAGTTTCACATATTAAAATGGAATTTTTTTCTTCCACTTCGGTTACAGGAGGAACATTGTAAATAGATAATTTTTCTTTTGTAGTACATAATTCACATGAGGAATTACTTCGTTTATCTAATATTCTATCTAAACTCATTATATTATTATTAAACTATATGTTTTAGTATTGTTCTTTTTCGTTTGGGAAATCCATGTTTTTGACATCTTTAATATATCCTTTAAAGGCACCAGTCATTTCATCATAAAGATTTAAATATCTACGTAAAAATCTTGGGTTAAATTCATGAGTCATTCCAAGCATATCGTGCATTACTAAGACTTGTCCATCAACACCAGATCCAGCTCCAATACCGATTACAGGTATATTTATACTTTTAGCAACTTTTTCAGCAAGTGCGGCAGGTACTTTTTCTAAAACTAAAGCAAAGCAGCCTAATTTCTCTAATAATAAAGCATCTTCAATTAGTTTGTTCGCTTCTTTGTCTTCTTTAGCTCTAACAGTATATGTTCCAAATTTATAAATAGATTGTGGTGTTAGTCCTAAATGTCCCATTACTGGAATTCCTGCGGTTAATATGCGTGAAATAGATTCTGATATTTCAGCGCCACCTTCAAGTTTGACAGAATGACCACCAGATTCCTTCATAATTCTAATTGCAGATTCTAATGCTTTGCGTGAATTACCTTGATATGTGCCAAAAGGCAAATCAACAACCACTAAACAGCGTTCTATTGCTCTTACAACAGATGATGCGTGATAAATCATTTGATCTAAAGTTATCGGCAAGGTTGTTTCATGACCAGCCATAACATTTGATGCAGAATCACCAACAAGAATGATGTCAATCCCTGCGTTGTCAACAATTTTCGCCATGGTATAATCATAAGCAGTAAGCATTGCTATTTTTTCATTGTTTGCTTTCATTTCAATCAATGACTTGACTGTGATTCTTTTGTACTGTTTTTTTGTTAGGGACATTATTCTAGTATTAAAATTTTAGTTTTTTTACGTTTATTATTTAGAGTTAAGCCATGCCTGAACACTGTCAACTGAACACTGTCAACTGAACACTGCCAACTGAACACTGCCAACTGAACACTG
>CAYOFS010000298.1:0-1637 GCA_964403095.1 uncultured Flavobacteriaceae bacterium
TTTAAGTTGAATATTCTTAATAAAGAGTATAACAAGCATTACAATTTAGGCTTGCAAAAAATAAGAACGGCAATAAGGAGCTTTCCTAAAGAATCTGTATATTACTTTATAGCAAACCATCTTTTATTACCACAAATTAATAGAGATTATTTGATAAAAACAATCAAGAACGAGGAAGCTGTTGATGAATTAATTACTAAAACTATTACAAAATATCCTGACGGTGAATTAAATGATAAACTAATTGAAAAATACGATTTATAAATTTTAACCTACATAACTGAATATGAAAATCATATTTAAAATTTCTGGAATCATTCTTTTCTTTATCCTTGTTGGCTATATACTAACTTACCCTTATGAAATGTCTTATAAAGGAACAGATGAAATTACGCTACTAGAAGATTCTTATGAAAGCACCTCTTTAGAAGAAATTATCAATAGATCCGAATTTATTGGTAAAACACTTTTTATTCATATACGAGAGCCATTAGAAAGAGAATGGTTAACCCCTAAATACATCAGAAATGACACGAATAAAGTAACTACGATAAATAATGAAAAGCGTATTATTCGTTCAAAAAGTAAGCCATATAAATATCAATTAAAAAAACTTTCAGAGTTAAACAACCGCTATAAAAACAAAGACTTTAAACTTGTTTTTTTATCAGACTCTGATAGTGATACAGAAAAAAAAGAAGATGACATAAGAAAATGGAAGGCTATTATAAAGAAATATGAAATAGCAGGAACTCATCTAATTATGTCTCCCGAGCTACACAAAAAAATGAGAGCAAAAGTAAAAAGTATAACAGGAAAACGTTTTTTTCCTCACAATTTGATAGTCAACAAAAATGGAGAAATTGTAAATAACAATGCTCCTAGCCCTTCTTTTTTTCAAAAGAAACTTTATGCAGAATTAGATTCTCTCCTAAAACAATAACAAGACCAGAAAATGATAGTAAATAAAAACTTAATTAATTACAAATCAATATTAGTAAACATTTTATTTCTACTATTATTTGCATTTACAATAATTAATATAAATCAAGATTTTCCATTTTACTATAATGTAACTCAAAGAATAGTTCTATACGTAATTTTATTAATTGCAACGGTATTTTATATTCATAGTTTAGTATTATTACCAATATTACAAAAGGAGTCAAATAAAAGAAAATATAAGAACTCTATTTTTGCCACAATTTTAACGTATACTTTGTTTGTAATATTTTTTTGGATTAGCAATCGTGCAAACCTTGAGCGGAGTGTATTTACGAGATCAGATTCAATGGCTAGTCTATTCTCAAAATATTTCACTTTAACAATTATCCCTATATCGATAACTGTCTTTTTATCGTATGCTTATTGTGCCTTTTTCTTAGGAAAAAAAGTAGTATTCCAATTTTTAGAAATCTTTGTGAATTTCATTATAACAGTCTTACTTTATCTTATAGCTTTTCAAAAAAATGATGTTACACATGTGCTATTACTTACCATAGTGCTAATTGTTTTTTATACCAATACATTTTATGCAACACCTCTTTTGATATTAAAACAGCAAAGAAAAAAATATTGGTTTGTTGTTTTAATATTATCTGTTTTATACTTTTTAATGATGTTAAGTGTATTCATTG
>CAYOFS010000299.1:0-1625 GCA_964403095.1 uncultured Flavobacteriaceae bacterium
TTAATACAGAATTACATGAGTATAAGAATAACCGATTGGATTACGTTTATCCAACGTTTCCTATTTGTACTTGTCATTACTATTCCTTTTGACATTAGAGATATTAACTACGATAATAATGAACTTAAAACTTTGCCCCAACAAGTAGGAATTTCAAAATCTAAAATTATAGGGATACTATGGATTGCTTTATTTTTCTTTTTGGAGTATTTTAAAATTGACTTTACCTCAACATCCATTTTAATTACTTTAGTTATTGGTGTTTTAAGTGGTGTTTGCCTTGTAAAATCATCGGAAAAACAAAGCAACTATTACAGTGCTTTTTTTGTAGAAAGTATTCCTATTGTTTGGTTTTTATTATGGAGTGTGAGTTCCTAAATCTGTAAAGGTGTCAACGGGTAATACTTCCCATTCAGAATTTGCAACTGTAGTACCAGCCGATGCAGACCAATTTGTGTTTCCAGAAGTGATGCCTGATTTTCTTTTTAAAGTATGATTTTGAGTAGCGTTAGTTGTACCTGCAACACTCCAACCGTTACCTGGATCAACTCCAATTACACCAATTATGTCAACATTTACTCCATCTTTTACCAAAACGACAGCATCATCACCGTTAAAATTTAAAGTGGTAGAATGATCACCTGCTGTACTTATCGTTGCGTTTGCAGAATTATGATGCACTACAAAAACATCATTTGGCGCTATAATACCTGATAATAAAAAAGTAGTTGGTGTTGAACTTCCATTATAATATAGTTCAATTTTATAACCACTTAAATCAAAGTTTGCATTATTAGGATTGTAAATTTCAATGTATTTATTATTTCCTGACCCTTCACAATATTCTGAAATAAATAGATTATTCAAATTATTATTTACAGGAATTGTCGCTAAAGCCAACCATTCTGTCCCATTATAATATTGGTAATCATGCGAATCTAAATTATAAATAAACAAACCTTCTGCAGGAATTGCTATTGCATCACGTTGTGCATCAGTAAGTCTTGGGAATAAAACGCCTTTGGAATTGGAATTGATATCCAACATGGTATTTGCATTTGGTATTGTAGTTCCTATTCCTACTTGAGCCGAAAGAATAATTGAAAAAAATAAAAAGAGTATCGATAAATATTTCATAGTCGTATTTTGTTGTTTTAACAAAAATACAAAAAAGAGGTCAATTTCTTGACCTCTTCTATAAAATATTTATTAACAACCTGAGTTCGATTAATAATATTTGATAATAATTTGGTAGAAAAGCAAGTATTTCGTATATTTAATGTGTTGAATATTAATTATATAACTAAAATACTTGCTTATGATTTCTACAGATAAAGTTACCGAAATATTTTGTTTAATTGATGAATTTTCCAAAGAATTTGAATATTTCATCCAAAAAAGTCTAATTGGTGTTAAATCAAAGCGACCATCAACAATGTCTTCGAGTGAAATCATGACTATCATTGTTCTTTTTCACACAGGTTGTTTTAGAAATTTCAAACATTTTTATATCGGATATGTTCAAAAGCATATGCAAAATGAATTTCCAAATACAGTTTCGTATAACCGATTTACAGAACTTATGCAAAACAATTTACTGCCTTTAACTATGCTTTTAAAAACGG
>CAYOFS010000300.1:0-1622 GCA_964403095.1 uncultured Flavobacteriaceae bacterium
TTCAGTTGAAATGAGTAACTTTTTTAATCTAATTTATAATGCACAACGGGTTAATAATGTTAAAGTGTGATTTTTTTATATTCGAATGTAAAAAAATAGTATAATCTTCAAGAGTATTATGGAACTTCTTGAGGCTTTATTTTATTTAAGATATGTGCAAATTATTTATTAGGTAGGCGGGTTTTATTTCCGCTGATGTGCGCAGATTTTTGTTAATGTTATACTGTTTATTCTGTGATTCACGTTGAATAAATAGTAAATCAATGATTTTTATATTTTATAGTTTTTGGCTAATTCCGCTAAAAAGTGAGATTAATTCGCTCTACGATTTTGACTTGGGGTCAAACAAAAAGACCTCACGTTTTGTGAGGTCTTTATTGGTTTCATTATTTCGCAAAATGCGGAATTAATTCGCTTTAAAGTTTTGACTTATAAGGTTAAAATCAATTAATAATTAGTAATCTCAAATTGAGTTCTACGGTTCATTTGGTGATCTGTCTCAGAACATTTAACATTATCTGCACATTTATTACGCAACCTTGTTTCACCATACCCAATTGCATTAATTCTAGAGCTACTAATTCCACCAATCTTAGTTATGTAATCAACTGTTGATTGTGCTCTATTTTGTGATAGAGTTTCATTATAAGCATGAGAAGATCTACTATCTGTATGTGATGATGCTTCCACATGAATATTTGGACATTTTTTCATAATTCTAACTACCTTATCTAGTTCACTTGCAGCATCAGCTCTAATATAATACTTATCTAAATCAAAATAAATATTATTTATTAAATCTAAAGCTCCTTGACATCTATCGTATTGTGATGGTAAAACTGGTGTTACAGAAGTTGGGGTAAGTGGAGCTTTATCCAGTCCTAAACCTAAATCTAAGCCTAGTTCTAAATTAGCATTAGAAACAAATTCTTTAGAATCTTCTGAATACAATTCTTTAGACCCAACAACTTTGTACTTTGAAGTACAGTCAATATCAAATGAAAATGCTGCATCCGAGCCAACTACTTGAAAGTCTAATTCTGTTCCTTTCTCATCGTATAATACCACTAAAGCTCTTGGTATAATTTTACCTGTATTCTTATCAGTTACAATACCTTCTGCAACTTGATTACATGGTAAATCTCCTGTTTGTTTGAAATAATAAATATCATCATCTCCTTTACCTGAGTTTCTATTAGATGAAAAATAACCGTAATTATCACTATTTTTTAATGTAAAAGAAAAATCATCTTGAAAACTATTGATTGGCATTCCTAAGTTCAGAGGTTTGCTTCTTCCATCTAATCTTACAGCATAAACATCTAAATTACCCAATCCTCCTGGCTTATCAGAAGAAAAATATAACATATTATTTTCTGCCATAAAAGGAAAACGTTCACTTCCTGCAGTATTAACTTGTGTTAAAAATACTGGTTCTCCGTAAGTTCCATCCTCATTAATAGAAACACTATAAATATCATCCGACCCAGCCATTTCTGATGAATAATACAAAGTTTTTTCATCGTTACTTAAGGTAGGATGGCCAACACAATATTCACTACTATTGAATGGCATTTCGACTACATTTGACCAAACTTCTGGTGAAATAACATCTGCTTTAT
>CAYOFS010000301.1:0-1622 GCA_964403095.1 uncultured Flavobacteriaceae bacterium
AAAGGGAATTCCTATTTAATACCTCGTACCCTTGGGTCGAGGTAGTTTATTCAAAAAACCTGCGTAAGCTTAGATGATTATTTCAGCAAACAAGTTCGAAATGCTGATTATTTAGATGTTCCTGTAAGTGAATTTTCAGAAGAGTTTAAATATTATAGTGTTGATAATTTTGTTGGATTTAGCGACTTTCTTACGATAGGTGATAATTATTCAGAATCAGGATTTTTACCAAGAGCAGTAGCAATACATTTGTCTTATATCGAATCTGATAAAATAAAAGTAAGACACTTCACATCAGACTCTAATCAAGACTCATCCGATATTGGTGGTAAATTCGCAGAAGCTTTACAGAAATTAGTAGATTGGTGTGATGCTGAGAATATAACAGAAACAGAAGGCATTAGAATGTTTAAAGACCTATATAATAGAGGACATTTCCCTGGTTTGGGTAGTATAAAAAAAATATCTACAATCAATCACATTGAATTGGTAGCAAATAATATATAAATATGAATTGTTGTATAAATTGTTTTACAAGTTCGTATTTGAAGAATATTATCCAATCGAACAAAGAAAAAGGAGATTGTAGTTTTTGTAACACAACTAACACAAATGTATATTTAGCAAACGAACTTTTAGATTTCTTTAGAAACATTTTTAATCTATATGAAATAGATAAAAATTCAAGTATTCAAATTTGGGACGCAATAGATAATGATTTTAATCTATTAGAAGAAGGAAGTAAAGAAAGAAGTGAAGAACTATTAAAAAAAATTGCCCAACAAGAATGGGCGGATTTTGAAGAATTATTTTCTAATAATGTTTCGCTAAGTCAAAAAGAAATTTTTGATGACAAAACAAGTGAAATTGAAACTGTGTGGGATAGGTTTAAAGAAGAAATTAAATACAAGAATAGATTTCACATAAGTAAAATTAACTTAATTGACCTAAGTATCTTAAAGACATTTTTTGAGAATGAATCATTCATAAAAGAAATTAGGAGAGGTCGTAATTTCTATAGATGTAGAATTTCGACAAAACAAGGTTATCCAAATGACAAAATGTGGAACCCTCCAAAAGAGTACGCTTCAAGTGGTAGAGCAAATCCAAAAGGAATTTCATACCTATACTTAGGTAGTCGTATTGAAACAACTTTTTATGAATCTAGGGCAAGTTTGTTTGACTATGCTAGCGTAGCAAAGTTCAAATTAAAAGAAGACATTAAGATTTTGGATTTAAAAAACCCTGAATATGATATAATTCGTTGGTCAGAGAATGACGCTATAGAACAATTTTTAATTTATGGTTCTTTCATTCGAACATTACAACAAGAAATTTCTTTACCTATTAGAAAACAGGATAAAGCATTAGATTACATTCCAACTCAATACATTTCAGAATACATAAAATCACTTGGTTTTGATGGGATTGAGTATCAAAGTTCTTTGGATAAAGATGGTTATAACTTGGCAATATTTAATCCAGAAAAATTTGATTGCATTGAAACAAAAGTTTATGATATTAATGATATTGAATTAAAATATACTGAAGTTGAAAAATAACTAACGCCAACAAAGAACTGTGCTAAAAAACAAGTAAAAATTCATTAATTTTTAGCCAAA
>CAYOFS010000302.1:0-1605 GCA_964403095.1 uncultured Flavobacteriaceae bacterium
TCGAATTAAATTAAAAAGACTATATCCGTCAATTGATAGTTGACTTGACACTAGTCTTTTCGAAATAAATTATATTATATTTAATATCTAAATTAGAATTTAATTCATCAATTGAATTTTTCTCAATCTCTGATATATGAATTAAAGTATATCCGTTATGATTTATATCTATACTGTTTGTAAATTCTAATAAATCAGTAATTCCTTGCTGTGTTGTTTTGTCAACTATTATACTTAATTGAAAATTTGCATAATCACTTAGGTTTTCTTTTAATATTTCTAAAAGCTCTACATACGAATTTTTAAAACTCCCAACCCTTGGATTAATAATAAAATTGAAGTTTATATTTTTTTCTGCTAACTCCTTTAATGTACTTTTTAGCGTGCTAGAGTTTTTTACTGGTTCAATTACTGGGGAAAGTTTATCTCTTTTGGAAGACATAAAAACACTTAGTTCTCTTAGTGCAATTAACTCAAACTGTTTACCTCTTAGATATGGGAAATACATAATTTGCTTGGTTTATTTAGAAACGAGTTCAATTCCTCATATTCTAGTTTAGAAAAATTTAGAGAATAGCAAATATGTTTTAAATAATTAGGTATTCTTTCGTCTTTTAATATATCTGGATTTTTAATATTTCTAGTTTTTAACTCTTTAATCGCAGACTTTTGAAATTCAATAATATTAATGTTTTTTGCAAGATTTAAACATTCTTTGAAATATAAAGTATTTGGTACATTAGGAATTTTAATAGAATTTGTTTCTAAAACCTTTGTGTATTCACTTTTTCTTAAAGATTTAAAAATTGTAGAATGGTCTAATAAATTAGTACTTGAAATAGCGGATTTAATTTCTTTTAAACTATTTTTTTTAGTTAGTTCAATTATTCCAACATTTGTTTCTTTATATATTTCTATTAGCTTTTTAATATGTTTTGAACTTGTAACAATATATACTTCTGTAGCGAATGAATAATAATCTGCAATTTGTTTTTCTAGCTTATCAAGACCGTCAAGTTCTGTCTTAATTTCAAATATTCTTGCTTTACCATTAAGCAATACAAAATCAGCAATTGAATTGCCGATTTTAAACTCATTTAAGGCAATAGTAGTTTTGAGGCTATACTCTTTTATTAATTTTTTGTTTATTAAAGTGTTCTTATAGATGTATTCACTACGATATGACTGTGAAAGTTCATTGTAAATATTATTTAATAATTCTAGATTAGAGCTTTGTAGAGAAGGTGTAGTATGCTTTTTAATTCTCTCAAAAGTATTAACATAATCTTTTTTTCTAACAATTTTATTAAAATTGGCAGTTGAAAATATTTGAGATAAACACCTTAAACTTTCTATGTTATTGTTAATATTCATTGTTTTGCAAAGGTACGAAAAATCACTTTTTATCTTGAGTTAAGCTTTGTTTATTTTAATCTGCGACTAGTTTTTTAATTAATGCTAACGTTAGAATATGAATTCGTTTTAATGATTTATACTCGGTGATAAGCGAAGTTATATGAACAAAGGCTAAGAAACAAACTAAATTACTTCTTACTAGCAATCCACTTATCAATTTTAGCTTCTAATAAAGCCAGTGGTATACAG
>CAYOFS010000303.1:0-1600 GCA_964403095.1 uncultured Flavobacteriaceae bacterium
ACATCAACTGGCTCTTTTGAGAAGTCTTCTACATTGAATATAGATATCTTATTACATCTAGGTTAATAGGTGCTTTTAACTTTATGTTTATAATTGAAAATTTTTCTTTATCAAAAAAGGATTTCACTTTAATACTTAAACTAAGTAAGAACATATTAATAATAGCTATTCTGGTAATCTTTTATCAACAAGCTGTAGATAGCACTTTTTTTATACCCCCTGAGTTGTTAGATTATGGAGGTGATGAGCCCACGAATGAGTTGAGGTTATATTCAATTTATTCATATGTAACATGGTATTCAAATGGGTTTGGATTTATTCCAGTATTTTTAATAGTTGTTGAATTATTGGACAGGCAAAGAAAAAATATATTAATGTGGCTTGTTTTAGGACTAGTTTATGCAATTTTAACTAAGACAAGATGGGTTATGTTAAATGTTTTTATGGCATTTGCATTTTTATTTATTAATCATAAAAATAAGTTGGATCGATTCTTTAAGTATGCATTTATTATTCCACTAATAATGGGCTTATCTTATGTGGCGTTAAATGGTATGGGTATAAATGCGAAGGGTATTATTGCAGATAGAATATTCGAAAGTAATAAAAAAAAGGGTAGTCAAAAATCAGCAGAAACTAGACTTTTAGCAGTCAAAATTTTTAAAGACCTTTATTGGAAAAATGCTGTTTATGGTGTTGGAAATGTTAAATACGGAATGGGAAGTGATGAACATAGTAAAAACAATAGAGATTTACATAATGCATTACGAGGTCGATCCTCCCAACTACATGTTGGCTACTTAATGTTATATTATATGTACGGTTTTATTGGAGGAACATTGTTCATGATATTTTTATTCCTAATATTAAAAAAATTATATAAAGAAGCAAAATTAACCACTTATTGGGCTCCTTTTTTAGGAATTTTGGGTTTTGGGGTTGGAAACTTAACTTTTGTTACTTTTTCCATGTACGAAATGGGACTTATCATTGCTTTATTGGTAAATCGATATTATGTTACAAATAACACTAAAAAACTTATTACTCAATGATAAAAAAAATGGTTGAATATGTTTCTAATTTTTTTAAAGGTCATGAACGATCTGTTAAAGCAAAGAAAAACATTGTAGCTTCTGTTCTTATAAAAGGAATGAGCATGATTGTCGGATTTTTAATGATCAGAATAACATATGATTATTTAAACCAAACTGTTTATGGCATATGGTTAACATTAACTGCTTTTCTTACTTGGTTTTCATTTTTTGAAATTGGATTGGGGAGTGGGTTAAGAAATAAACTAGCTGAAGCATTAGCAGTTAAAGATTATGAATTAGGTAAAGCTTATGTAAGTACAACTTATGCTATATTAGGAATTATTGTCTGTTTTTTAGCATTACTGTTTTTTATTGGAAATAATTTTATTGATTGGACAATAGTATTGAATACTGATAAAGATTTGGCGGATGAATTATCTTATTTATCTATGATAGTTTTTGGCTTTTTCTTTTTACGATTTGTTTTTCAACTAATAAGTGTAATATTGTCAGCTGATCAGCGACCTGCAATAGCAAATGCTTTTGGACCAATGGGCAATTTTGTT
>CAYOFS010000304.1:0-1599 GCA_964403095.1 uncultured Flavobacteriaceae bacterium
AGAGAAACCTCAAAACCCCCCTTTTTATATATTATTAAAAAGAAAATGCTACCAAAATATTTGCATAGCCTTTTTGAAAATATATATGCTATTATTAAAAAAATTGAAATTAATTCAGGCACCTTAGTTGCCGATAAATATTTAAACGGATTACTTGAATATAATAATGTACCAAATTATCAAGGTTTAATTCAAAAAATTTATGGTGTAAATGTTGATTTAAAAAAACAGTTTTATTCTATTGAAAACTTCTCTCAAGTAGAAGAAAAATCAAAATTAAACACATTAACGGAAATTAATAACATTTCAAGCCAAGTTTTTAATTTAGGTTTATAAATTACTTAATCTACTAGATATGACAAAAAAAACCAATCAATACCTAAGAATAATGAAATTATTTTAGATCCGTCTAAGGTGATTATGTCAAAGACAAATCGTAAAGGAGTAATTCAATATGCTAACAACTATTTCTTGGAGGTGTGTCAATACTCCGAAAATGAAATTTTAGGAAAACCTCACAATATCATTAGGCATCCAGATATGCCAAAAGTGATTTTTAAGGTAATGTGGGAAAAATTACATAAAGGTGAAAATCTTTTTGCCGTAGTTAAAAACTTAACTAAAGATGGAAGTTTCTATAGGGTTGTTACCAAGTTTGAAACTACTTATGATAAAGATGGAAACATTATTTCACATTACGCAAGAAGAAAAGCAGTTCCAAAAAAATTAGAGAAATCACCGAAAGTATTTATGCAAAAATTCTAGCGATTGAAAAATACGATATTTAATTAGCTGAAAAAACATTCTATGAAATTCTTAAAAATGAAAATCTTAGCTATGATGATTTTTTCTTGGAGCTTGCAGGTATGACAAAAAAAGAAGTAAACGATTATTTTTTATCTAATAAATTCAATACTAATATATTTCACGAAGATATCATTTTCGAAATAGACTCTGCTCAAATTGAAAAAAAAGAAAACCTTGAAAAAAAAGCTATAGTATTGCTAAACGAAAATAAAATAAAAAATAGTAACTCTGATTTTTTTGGAACTTATACCAATGAATTAAACGCAATTTTTCAAACTAATTTTTCTAGAGAAATAACATTTTAATCTTTGTGAATTTTAGAGTGTCTAATTTAGTTATTATTAATATTACTTTTAAATTAGTGTAACATATATTTTATTTAAAATCCTATTTTACTAGTATCACTTTCAAAATTATTAGACTCAGTATTGTAGCGGATTTAATAGTTGCATTTAAACCTAATTCATTTGATAGTGTTTGTGTTTTTTCTTTTCCCCATGCTTTAAATTCATATTTTACAATAACGCGTCCTTTTCTTAATAAAGCTTTATCGATAACTGTTAACAGGCTATTAAATGTACTAATAATTTAATACACAATTCAACATCAAAATACGCTACGCTATAAATTGTTTGTCTTTTCCCGTTTTCCTGCACTTAAAATTTAAACCATAGATATTGTTGCTATGCTTAAAATTTGTAAAACATAAAAATATTTCAAATTTATTTAGCGTATTTTGAAATAGAATTGGTATTTATTGTTTTACTGTGGTGTTTTTATAATTAAACAAGT
>CAYOFS010000305.1:0-1587 GCA_964403095.1 uncultured Flavobacteriaceae bacterium
TAATAATATTAAAGAGCTTAAAGAAAAGTTGATTTTGTTAATGAAAGATGAAAATCTAAGACAAAATATGGGAGCTAAAGCTTTTGAAAATGCAAAACGTTTCTTGCCTTCAGAGGTAGCAAAACAATGGGACAATTTATATAATAAAATTATTTTAGAGAATGAATTACATTAAACACAAACTATACGCTTTAATTTTTTGGAGAACGCCAATAGGCGAAGTTCTTAATAAAATATATGATTTAAAAATACACTTTAAATATGCTTTTAAATTAAACAATAATCAGAAGAAAGAACAACTAAAAGCATATTTACAAAAACAATTTCATGTAATTGAAAAAGGAATGGCTTTGCCAGAACCACGTCCAGGATTTGGCAAACAAAAAATTAATGACATTATTCGTAATGCCAAACTGTATATTTCAAACTTTGGTCAAGATGAAATGATATTTTCTTTGTTAGCTACTCTTAGTGAATATTTGTTGTTTAATGAGCAGAAAAAAGAAAACTTAGATACTAGTTTTTATAAAAATATAGAAGATTTTATTAATACAAATAAATATGACAAAAAAATAGGAGGAACTAAAATTGTAAGCAAACAGGATATACAAGAGGCTATAAAAATAGACTATAAATCATTTGTTCATTCTCGTAATAGTGTGCGTGATTTTAGTGATAAAAATATTCCTGAACAACTTATAATAGACGCTGTTGAAATTGCAAAATATGCTCCATCCGTTTGTAACCGGCAAGGTTGGAAAGTGCATTTATATCAAGATAAAGAAAAAATAAAAAATCTTTTAAATTTACAAAATGGAAACAGAGGGTTTACAGATAGCATTAATAAATTAATAATTATTACAGGTAATACTCCAGATTTTACAAAATATGAAGCTAATCAAATTTTTATTGATGGAGGTATTTTTGCTATGAGTTTAATTATGGCTTTACATTCCAAAGGTATTGGCTCTATTGCCTTAAATACAGATATTCCGTATGTTATAGAAAGAAATATGAAAAAAGAAGCTGATATACCAGTTCAAGAAAGATTAATAATGTATTTGGGTATTGGAATGCTAAAAGACAAGTATAAAGTTGCAATATCTAAGAGAAAAAATATAAATGAAATATTAAACATTCATGGATAAAAAAAAAGTACTCACAATCACTTGTCATAATGTATATAATCATGGCGCAAGTCTGCAAGAGTTTGCCTTATTAAAATTTCTAAATGACAACGGATTTGATGCAAAAACGATAAATTATACTCCTGATTATTTAAGTTATCATTTTAATTTGCTATCTGTTGACAATCCTAAATGGAAAAAAAATATAGTCACCAAAATTTTATATATTTTATTAAAAGCACCTAGTAAATTACTTGCATATCCTAGAAAGATAAAATTCGACTCTTTTTCAAAAAAATATATTAAGGAAACCAAGAAAAACTACAAAACAAATCGAGATTTACAATTGAATATACTTAAAGCAGATATTTTTATTTGTGGAAGTGATCAAATTTGGAATTCTTTTTTTCAAAATGGAAAAGACCCTGCTTTTTATTTGAATTTTGTACCTGATGATAAA
>CAYOFS010000306.1:0-1576 GCA_964403095.1 uncultured Flavobacteriaceae bacterium
AAATAATTCTACCTTTATAGCCATAACGGATATAAACGCAATACGTTTATACAATCGTTAGCAAAAATTAAAATGAACAACCGAAAATTCAAGAATATGAAAAAAAAATACTTTTTACTTTTTATTATTTTACCAACATTTGCCTTTTCTCAATTTGAAATAAATACTGTAGACGTAACGACAAATGATTTAGTTTATGATAGTAACACGGATAGAATTTATGTTTCGATTCCTAGTTCAAATGGTTCAAATGGTAATAGCATAGGTGTTATAAATCCGAATAATTACACCTTAGAAAACACGATTTTCATTGGAAGCGAGCCTACAGTGCTGGCAATTTCTGACGATGGACAATTTATTTATAGCGGATTTAGTGGCTCATCTACTGTTAGAAAGTTTGAAATATCTTCTCAAACGTCAGGGCTTCAATTTAGTTTAGGGTCTGATTCCTCAACTGGTTCTTTTTATGTTGAAGATATTGAGGTAATGCCTGGACAATCTAATACTATTGCTGTTTCAAGAAAAAATATTGGATTTTCACCAAGACATGAAGGTGTAGCAATTTATGATAATGGTGTTATAAGACCAACAACTACACCAGACCATGCAGGAAGTAATAGAATTGAATTTAATTCTCAAAATTCTTTAATTGGTTATAATAATGAAACAACAGAATTTGGAATAAGAAGAATGTCAATAAATACTTCGGGTGTTAACGTTGTTGGCGTAACACAAAATGTATTATCCGGATTTGGAGAAGATTTTAGTTATTATAATGACAAAATGTATGCAACTGATGGAACAGTTGTAGATACGACAAATTCATTATTTGTAATAGGAACTTTTTCAAATGTAAATGGACCTTCAGTATATGATAGCAGTACAGACTTTGTTTGTTATGCTAGTTTTGATTTTTCTGGAAATATTGTATTTCAAAGATTTAATCCAAATACCTTTTTATTAGAAGATAATTTACCTATTTCAGTAGCTTTTGGTGATGTAAAAAATATTATTACCTGTGGAACAGGTTGTTACGCTTTTAATAGCTCTGACAATAAAGTCACAATCATTAAAGACACTTCTTTAGGGCTAACAGAATTTGATTATGAAAATCAATTAAGTATTTATCCAAATCCAACCGTAGATTACATAAGCATAAAGAATGGTCAAAATATTGATAAAATTCTTGTTTATGACTTAAGTGGTAAATTAGTTTCCCAATTTAATAATAAATCTGAAAATCTATATTTAGGGAATTTATCTTCTGGAAGTTATTTTATTAAAATTGTTGACAAGAATAATAGAGCAATAAATAAAAAACTACTAAAGAAATAACTTTTGCTAACAGCGTATAAAATTAATGCTTAAGGTCAGTGTTTATCCGAAGTTTAGACATATTTATAAAGTCCGTAAAATTTTCAAATTTTGCATTCAGCGGAAAAACAAGATAAAATTTAAAAAATTCTGCTAAGTGCTAAACCTGAAAATTATTGTATTTTTAACCAGCACTAACTTTATACCAATCGTTAGGCACAAGCAAAAATAAGAATGAAAAATACGATTATATTATTATTTA
>CAYOFS010000307.1:0-1575 GCA_964403095.1 uncultured Flavobacteriaceae bacterium
TGAATATATTTGGGATTGAGGAGCTGAAGAAGCGACTAAAACGCTGTTTCATTTGTATTTTCGCTTATAAGCGAGATTTTAAGCCCTTTAGCCCCCTCAAAATATATAGAAAATACTTACCTTGTATCCGGAAAATGGAATTAAAAATGGCCTAGAGGGTCGGTGTGCGCTTTTTGAAGCTTTATTTTTTTAGGTTTTGGGATAGTTGCGCAGACTCCCGTTGGCGGTAATAAAAAAACCTAATAATTACGAAAACAAATGAAAAATATACTAATTGTTCTATTCTTATTAATTTCAACAATTTCTTTTAGTCAAAAAAATCAAACAAATCTAAAAAGTGAAATTAATATTGATGCTTATTCACTAACAACATTTCTAAAAGTTAAACAAACTGGTAATCAATTTTTAATGACATCGCCTAAAAATGCAGATGTAAGATTATTTGGCTGGTTTAAAGCAAAATTAGCACGTATATTTGGGAAAAGTCCAAAAAAAGGAATTTTAGCCACAATTAATTGTGTCCAAAAAGGAGATAGTCTTGTCGGAAATATGAATATCTCTATGTTAGGAAGTATGAAATTTAAAGGCACATATAAAAATGAAATATTGAAAGGAAATATAATTAAAAATGATACAATAATAATCGGAACAATTAAAGGAACAAAAAGCAAAGAAAATAGTATTGATTACAATCATCTTTATAATAAAATGATGAAAATTACAAATAATAATATTTATTCAAAATCAGTTATTCAAACAGAAGAATGGAATAAATTTCAAAAACAACTTAAAAAAACATTAAATAAAGTTCAGGATGATGTTGAATTATTTTTTGGTTTTCAAATACTAAGCCCTAAACCACCATTCAGTCACTATAATTTACTATTACTAAAAGAAAAAACAGTTTTTGGAAATAAGAACAAAATTGAAATTAAAAAAACGGTGACTTACAAAAAGGAAAATGAAAACACTACATATTTAAAAATTAAAAATTTCGAGACATCTCAAAATGAATTAGCCAATATCTTTCCAAAAATAATAAAAGATAATCCGAAAAATCTTATCATTGATTTGAGAGATAATTTGGGTGGTGGAATTGAAGCAGGATTTGAATTTGGAAAACATATTATGAGTGGAACTACCGAAATAGGTTATTTTACAACAAATAAACTTCAAAATATTGGTTTTGATAAAGATTTATTTGAAAAACTTCCTGATGCAGAACCGCAAACTACTGATGAATTTATAGAAAATTTAAAACAAGGTAAAGGTGCAAAACTCATATTTAAAAATATAAATAAACCAGTATATTTAGGAAATATATATGTTTTAACAAATAAAAATACAGCAAGTACTTGCGAACCTATTGTTTATAGATTAAAAGAAAGTAAAAGAGCAACGATTGTAGGAGAAAATACTGCAGGTGCAATGTTAAGTGCAACTATATTTGAAATATCTGGAAAATATAAACTTTTTCTACCTATTGCTGACTTTTATACATATGATGGTATTCGTCTTGAAGGTGTTGGAGTTAAGCCTAATATCGAAACAAAATCCGAAGACGCATTAGATAAA
>CAYOFS010000308.1:0-1569 GCA_964403095.1 uncultured Flavobacteriaceae bacterium
ATATTATGAAAAAAGATTACTTAACTACATTAAATTTAAGGAGAATTATTAGTCATAAGCTTGTGGCTTTGGCCTTTTTGTTATTATCAAGCTTACTTTTTAGTGTGCAGATTTACGGACAAACACCTATTACTGGTTTAAATACAAATTCTGTAGCTGCTACTCCGTTTTCTTATCCTGTTGGTGGCAATACACATAATTGGGGTTTAGGAACTGACCTTTTTTTAGTGAGCGTTGAAGTTGGGCCAGACACTTATTTTTATAATAATAATCTCACTCCAGAAGAATTTAAACTTATGAGGGTGGACAATGTGATATCAACAGGTTTTAGAAGTCGAATTTTCATTGAGGAAACTACGGGTTCATATCTTTACAAACCAACTTTCCCTACAGCATTGCCTAATGGGTCACTATTAGAGTCGGTCTTATTAGAACCAATTCTAAATCGTGGTGCATTAGATGTTTTTCATAATATTGATGCAGGCTCAGAACATGCTAACAATATAGAGAGAATTGATATTATATATAATCCTTTAACTGCCCCAGCAACTCCACTTTTGGATGAAATAGGATTTTTAGTCTCTGAAAAAGGAGGGAATAATGATTTTAAGGTAGCTGCAGTTACTAGTATTAATAGTTTAGGGGAACCAACTTCTTATAAACCTTTAGTTACTGTTACAATTGGAGATTATGGTTCGCCTCATGGGTCACTTGACTTAAAATTTTTAGAAAATGAACCAACACCGCCTCACGGTCTTCCAGCTGAATATTTTACTTCTACTGAACCAATAGGTGTTTCGTTAATAACATTCGATCAATTGGGAATAAATGCTAACGATATAGTATATGGAATATCAGTATTTGGGAGTGATGTTACCGGAACAGGTACACAAAACTTATTAGATCCTACTACTTTTCCAAAAGATACTTATGCTGGGGCTGATATATATGGAGGTCTTGGGTCTATTGTAAAAACAGTAAATGTTATTTTAAACCCTTTAGCTCAGGATGATTTATTTACTACGATTGAGAATGTTGGTATTAGTGGAGATTTATTTGCAAATAACGGGTCTGGTCAGGATCAGGAAGGTACAGGTCCAATTACGGTTACGTCCTTTGATGCCACTTCGACTAATGGAGGGACAGTTAATGTTAATCTTAATGGTACTTTTACATATACACCTGCTTTAAACTTTAACGGTATTGATACATTTACTTATACTATTACTGATGCAAATGGAGTAACGAGTACTGCTACTGTAACTATTAATGTGTTACCAGATAATGATGGAGATGGAATAGATGATGTTGTTGATTTAGACGATGACAATGATGGTATTCCTGATTTAGTTGAAAATGGAGGAGTAAATCCGCTTATAGATACAGATTTAGATGGAATTCTAGATTATTTAGATCCAGATTCAGCAGGTTATGTAGATGTTAATGGAGATGGAGTAGATGATAGATTTGATACAGATGGAGATGGTGTCATTAATCAATTTGATTTAGATTCAGATAATGATGGTATTCCAGATGTTGTAGAAGCTGGAGGAATAGATGCAGGAGATG
>CAYOFS010000309.1:0-1558 GCA_964403095.1 uncultured Flavobacteriaceae bacterium
TTATCAATTTGATTGAGTCTGTTTTCATTAGGGAATCGTTGTAATTGCTGATGTATTGCCTGTTGTAAATATTGAAATTTTCCTTTCTTAGCAAAGTTAAATGTCTTTAATTTCTCTTTATTATTTTCTACATATACTTGCCAAGATGTTTCGGCAAAAAGTAAGTCGTGCTGTGTTAGCTTAACCTTATTTTCATACAGTACTTTATAATCTTCGGGCGAATAATCAGACAATGTTTGTAAGTTTTGTTTCCCTTTTTTATGTCCTGTACACACTAAAGAATACAAAGTTTTTTTTCTAAAGGATTGTAATAAATAAGAACACAAGCCCATTAAATTTACCTGACAAAACAAATCGTATTCAAACCATAACACAATTTCATTATACTGAGATACATCTTTTAGTTGTATCAGTTCTTTTATCGTTTTATTATAATATTCTAATTTAGAAACGCCTATTCCTTTAAAAAAAGTGTATCTCTTTATCCAAAATTCATCACAACCTACATCTTTATGTAAAGCACCTTCGCATAGCATTTCTCGCCAAACGAGAATATCTCCTTTCAAAGATGATTTTGAAAAAATTTCAGCAGTACTATCTCCGTTAAGTATGTGAAGTGTTTTAGTCATTGATTAAATTCAAATTAGTCAAACTACATGTGTATTTTATTTTCCTATATATTTTGACACAAATTTCACCAATTTTCACAGATATTTATGAGGGTTTTTCGGATTCTATGTCTTATTACACGAAGTAGACTTTTAGTCTACAAAACAGTTTAGTCATTTATCTCTTTATGAGCAGCTGTAAATTCTTCAGGCGTATTAATATTTCGTATCAAATCATCATCAACTTCAACGATTTCAACGTCTGAATTGATCAATACTTTTCTCGGACAGGCATATCCCTGAGCCAAATAACTGAGTAAAACGGGATAGGCTTTCGGCTCATAAATCGTAATTAAAGGCTCAACAAATTGTTTGGATTTTCCTTTAATAGCAGTCGCTATTTTTTTAGGATTTCGATGTTTTAATAGCAGTTGAATTAAATTATCATCTACAAAAGGTAAATCGGTTGCCAATACTAGCCATGCCTTGTTTGGGTTGTGCTGAAAAGCAGAACAAATTGCTCCAAAAGCACCTAAATCAACAAATTTATCTTGAATAAAATCATGATTGTCTATAACTTGGTTTTGTGCTACCGAAACATAGGTTTGTAATAGATTTTTTTCTAATAAATTTACCGTATGTTCTAATTGTGGTTTGCCATGATAGTTGAGTTCGGTTTTGTCTTGCCCCATTCTAGAACTTTTACCGCCTGCCAATACGAGTCCGTTAACTGGAGCAATTTTTTCTTGAATGAGATTGTCTATATGTTTTGCAATGGCTTTAATATCATCAATCGCATAACATTTTAAGTTTTTAATGGTGGGATATTTTTCTACTAAAAAATCTAAATACTTGGAGTCATTATTCAATTTTATCACAAACTGAATGCGGTCCAATTGGTCTAATCGTTTTTTTACAGAAGCTTCTTTTTCATTGTCTAAAATAAGGAT
>CAYOFS010000310.1:0-1556 GCA_964403095.1 uncultured Flavobacteriaceae bacterium
AAAACCAAAAACAGATAAATACTTTAATTTTTTTAGTATAAAACAGTATTTTGAGAATAATTCGCATAAAAATAAAGCCTTTCATCTCATTACAAACAGTACGGTAAATGATTTAGATTTAGAGGAGGTTTTTAAATTCATAGATAGAACATCTTCAAAAATCGGACAACAATTTCTCTATTATAAATTAAGGACTATTCCGAAAAAAGAACAACTCAACTCCTTTAGTTTATTAACTGAATTGTTTAAATATGACAGTAAATTAAGACTAAAAACACAGCTTCAACTATCAAAATTAAACACACATAGTAATTATGATTTTGAAGTCTTAGTAAACGACAAGCCTTTAGAAAAACCAACGTATTATAAATACGTTTATGCACTGAGTATTGCGGCACTTATTTTTAGTGTTTTGAGCTTTTTTAAACCTGTTTTTATACTTCCTATAATTCTGATTTTTGCTATTAATACCGTAATTCATTTTAAAAATAAGCAAAATGTAACTTATTATAATGCTGCTATTAATCAGTTTGTAAAAAGTTTAAAAGTAGGAACAAACTTAGCGAAAGAGCAAAAAATTACTACTCATTTTAAAGACACTTCCTTTTTAACAGTACTTAAAAAAATAAAATTAAAAACTGAATTTATTTCTTTTGATAATAAAATGAATGACCCAATAGCCTCTATTTTATGGTTTTTTATTGAACTAATAAAAATTCAATTTAATTTAGGCACACTGTTATTTTATAGTTTTATCAATTCCATTACTAATGAAAAAGAAAATTTAGACAAGCTCTTTCAATTTATTGGAAAAATTGATAGTGCCATTGCTATTGCATCGGTTAAATCTGATGAATTAGCTACTTGCAAACCTCAATTTGTAACAGAAAAATTACTTTCTGCAAAAGAAATCATTCATCCGTTAATAAAAAATTGTATTTCTAATTCATTAGAATTAAACCGTAAAAGTCTACTCTTAACAGGTTCAAATATGTCTGGAAAAACAACTTTTATAAGAAATATTGCGCTAAATACTATTTTTGCGCAAAGCTTTAATTTTGCTTTTGCAAAGGAATTTACCTTACCTTTTTTAAAACTCTATTCGTCCATAAAAATTACTGATGAACTTATAAATGACACCAGTTATTATCTTAAAGAAGTTTTAACTATAAAAGAATTAATTAAAGCCTCAAACAGCTCCACTCCTAGCCTGTTTGTTCTCGATGAAATTTTTAAAGGAACAAATACTGTAGAAAGAATTTCTGGAGGAAAAGCCATTTTATCCTATCTAAACAACGAAAATAATTTTGTTTTAGTCTCAACACATGATATAGAATTAACCGATTTACTCAAAGAACAACAATTTGATTTACACCACTTTACAGAAACTATTCAAGATAACAAACTCCACTTTGACCACAAATTAAAACACGGAAAATTAAAAACCAGAAATGCCATCAAAATTTTAGAACTCCACAATTACCCAAAAGAAATTATTGAGGCTGCTAGAAAAGTAGAAAAAGATGTATTTTTGTAACCATGAACAACACTTTCGG
>CAYOFS010000311.1:0-1550 GCA_964403095.1 uncultured Flavobacteriaceae bacterium
TAACTTTGCTCAACATTCGATAAACTCCATTGAAACGAGAGTTTATCTTAGCGTTGTGCGTAAGCTGAAAAACGAATACGGATAATTATAAAATCTAAGAAAATGAAACATAATTTCACTATTATATTTTTACTATTTGTGTCAATTTCTTTTGCTCAACAAGAAAAAAACAAATGGAAAAGTGAATTTAGTTTTGAAGATGGCACTTCAATGACCACATTTCTAAAAGTTAATAAAACTAATAATCAGTATGTGATAACATCGCCTAAAAATGCTGACGTAAGATTGGTTGGTAGTTTTAAGGCATATTTAGGAAGACTTTTTGGAAAATCCCCGAAAAAAGGGATTTTTTTAACAATCAATACTAATCAAATCGGTGATAGTTTGATTGGAAATACTAAAGTTCCTATGTTGGGAAAGTTAAAGTTCAGAGGAGTTATTAACGAAAACTCTTTAAATGGAGTGCTTGTCAAAAATGACACACTAATTGTTGGGACTTTAAAAAGTGTGAAAAGTCAAGAAAATAGGATTAACTACAATTATCTTTACCCCAAAATTTTAAAAATAACGAAAGATAATATCTTTTCAAAAGAAGTTATTAAAACTAAAGAATGGAATAAATTTCAGAAAAAATTAAAAAAGTTATGTGCAAAATCCCAAGATGATATTGAGCTTTATTTTGGGTTTAATATGTTAAGTTCGAACCTTCCATTTAGCCACTATTATTTATTTATTAAAGAGAAACAAGAAGAAAAAGACAACGCAGAATTGGAAGAAAAAGAACCAACAGTAATTTTTGAAGAAAAGAAAAATAACACAGGATATTTGAAAATCAAAAATTTCAGTTCTTCAAAAAGTGAATTAGCAATCACACTACCAAAAATAATTGAAAAAAAATACCAAAACTTAATTATTGATTTAAGGGATAATGGCGGTGGCGGTGTTGAAGCTGCTTTTGAATTTGCAAAACATGTTATAAATGAAACTACTGTAGTAGGATATTTTGTTACAAATAAATTAGAATATTCAGGATTTAATTCTAAACTATTTGAAACATTACCAGAAGCTAAACCAGAAACTACCGAAGAGTTTATTGAAACTTTAAAAAATGGTAAGGGAGCAAAATTAGTGTTTTCAAAATCTAATAACCCAATATTTTATGGTAACTTATATGTTTTAATTAATAATAGAACAGCAAGTACTTGTGAACCGATTGTACACTTATTGAAAACAAGTAATAAAGCAACTATTATTGGTAAAAAAACAGCTGGAGCAATGTTAAGTGGAACTGTTTTTGACGTTTCAGGTAAATACAAACTTTTTCTTCCTGTTGCTGATTTTTATACTTATGACGGTAATCGACTTGAAGGTATTGGTGTTTCCCCTAATATTGAAACAACATCTGAAAACGCATTAGATAAAGCACTTACTCTAATAAATAATCAATAGCCTACGCACAACAAAATATAAACGTAATTGCGGGTTTTGTGCTAAATCTAAAGTTAGTATCTTTAAAAAAAGTGTAGTGCTAAACCGAAAGTTAAGTGCTT
>CAYOFS010000312.1:0-1550 GCA_964403095.1 uncultured Flavobacteriaceae bacterium
TAGCATACATTTTGGCTTTTCGCAACGAACACACTTGCGGAATTAAGGTAATACTGTTAATTTTTAACATTAAGGAGTTAAGGTAGTTAAGTGTGTGGCTTAATGTTCTTAATGCTTTAATGGTAAAAAATCACTCTTGTTGTGCCATAATAATATTGCCTAGTTCGTTGCTATACCCGTAAATAATGTCTTTTAATCGTTTTACGTTATTTCCTACTTTTATTCTTTGGTGCAAATACTCATTAAAACTTGGTATTAATAATCTTTTGCCTTCTTTGCTAAGCCAATAACCCTGCTCTTTGGGTATAAAATGCTCTGGCAATAGCCGTTTGTCTATTACTATTTCTAATAGCATACGGTCTATTAAAGGTCGTATAGGTTCTATGAGGTCAAAAACCAATGCTGTCTTTAGGTAGTTGTCTGTGTGCATATAACCCACAAAAGGGTCTAGTCCTTTTGCAAATACCCCGCTTTCTACTACACTATAGGTCATACCATACAGATAATTGAGTGCTGCATTAAAATAATCTAAAGCAGGACGGCGTGTGCGTTTGTCAAATTTCATTTCCTCAGGTAAAAAACATTGTAATGCTTTAAAATAAATTTTACTCAAACTGCCTTCTATACCTAATAAATTATTTCGACATTCGTCTATAGGTATGCCTTTGTAAATTGCGGTGCTAGTCAAACCTTTTTTAAGTTGCGCTATATGTGTTTTGGTGTCCTCTTTGTGTTTGGTCTGTTTGTTTGCTAGTCTGGTTAATGTAGCTATTTGTGCATCAACTTTTTTATGTAGTATTTCTATAACCCAGTCAGTAGCTAGTGGTGTGTTGTAAAACACTAACTGTTTTTTGCGTAGTAAAGCAATATTTATAAAATACGGACTGCTCATTCTAGCCTGTATTGTGCCAAAATTATTGAAAAAATATATGGGTATTTGGTTATGTGCTGCTAATCTTATTGCTGAGGCATTGATGTTGCAATTAGTGGTTATGGCAATACTGCTGATACGCTTTGGGCTTATCTGTTTGCTTATTTTTCCTTTTTCTACTAAAAAAGTTTTACTTTTTACAGATAATGAGGTGTTGGCTGTGTCTATGATTAGTTGCATGTGTTTTGAGATGTTAGATTATACTGTAATTTGAAAAACGCATCCATCGTAAGCTGAGCTCATTTTTTTCTGGCGGATTTATAGCATTTTCGTATTTTTCCATGTAAGTTTCGTAAAGGTCACTTTCATACCCCATAACTGTTGCAATAAAATTAATTTTTCCCATTACTTCTTGTTTGTATTTTCGTATGCCTTCTGGCTTATTTACTTGTCCTGTAATAATATGTACTTCTATGGCTTTTTGCAAACGGTGTAAATCTTTGTCTAGTTCTTTGTAATATTCTAAATCAATACTTAGAGCTATTTTTCCTACAACAATACCTGTTACTGTTTTTATTTGATTTTTTGTATAGAATTTTGTTTTGCTCGGTTCTATATTAAATTCGTATTTGTCAGTTATTTCATTTATATCCTTAATTCCGCAAGTGTGTTCGTTGCG
>CAYOFS010000313.1:0-1544 GCA_964403095.1 uncultured Flavobacteriaceae bacterium
TGGAAGTAAGGAGATTATTCATTGTTTTTGCCCTTGTTGGGAATGCTTTACAACGTTTGGCTAAGTGCTGTACGGGATTTCGAAGCACTTCACTTTCAAGTTGCACTGAGCCAATTCGTTTATTCATAATTTCAAATTTTACGTCAAATCGTCAAAGACGAATTGGCGGTGTTGATACGGAGAACTGCCGCTGGATTACCCGCTGCACCCCGTATTGCATTTAGCTTTTGTTAGCGGGTCGGTTTTTTATCAATCGTTAAATCTTTCTTTTGCCTTCCAATTCTTGCTTGATAAGACCTGCCTAAATTATTCTCTTTATTTACAATTCTTAGGTTTGCTTTTTCTCTATGATATTCAATAAATTTCTGTTTTAATTCCAAGTCTGCAAGTTCATTCCCCTCACCATCAATTTCAATAAATTCAACTTTTTCCACATTAATTTTATTTAATTCAATGAATCGGTCTAAAATGACGGAAAATGTGTTTGGCTGTCTATGGTCAACATTTAACTGCTCCCAAGAAAGAAGTTCTTTTGTCTCTTGGCATTTAACTTTCCCTTTCTTTGAGTGCATATCAAAATATGTTTGTTTCACATTTCTCATATCCTCTTGAATAGCTTTTCTGCACGCTTCGCCAAACCTTGCGGTATTTGTTCTTGGTGCATTAATCCTTTTAGTATAAGAGAAATATTCTGTTGACCCATCAAGTCTAACTAATTCAAAAGCTTTTGTTTTATACTTCAATTTTGTAACTCTGATTTCCTTTATTCCAACACCTTTTTTTTCTTCCTTTCTTGGATGAGTTTCTAGTAAGTCAAGGACTACCTTTAAGTCAGATTCGTTAATTGACTGACCAAAGTCATAAGAATTTAAAATCGTTTTATAATGAATAAGTGCTTCCTTTTTCGTTAAAAATTCTCTTTCTCCTATTTTTATTTTCTTTCTCAAAATTCAGATAGTAATTTATTTGTTAGGCCCGGTTTTTAAATTATTTCAATTATCAGGTATATTAAACAGCCTAATGAAAGACCAAATGATAATAATGAAAGTAAAGTTTGAGAATTTATTTTCTTGTCATATTGACTTCTCTCTATATCAGTCCATTCTTTTTCATTTGCCGCAAATCGATGAATTTCCATTTGTCTTATTTCTAAGAATACAAGAAAGATTAAATTTAAAATTGGGAAAACAACTGTCCATAATTCTAATATTGGAGAATTACTGGGAAACGTTCCCAATACCATAAATGTGGCTATTAGGATATTATTAAAATTAAATACTTTGTCGTGTATTCTGTCAAAACTATTTTGAATTTGGTTTGTGGAATGTTCAACTCTTTCATCTACTTTTCTTAATATACCAGCAGATTCTGAAATCAATTCATTTGTTTCTTGGCGAGTATTAATCTCTTTTAATGTCTTATTAATCTCTTCTAATATTTTTAAATCTTTATTTTCCATTGATTGCTGGTTCTTTCTTCAAACTGCCCGCTAACGTATTGTGTAATATGCGTTGCGTGTTTAGGCAACTAATTTAGTAAGATTT
>CAYOFS010000314.1:0-599 GCA_964403095.1 uncultured Flavobacteriaceae bacterium
GCGTTTATCAAAAATTTATCATCATCAAAAGGCTTTTTCTATTCGGTATTAATTCGCCCAGCAATGCTTTCAAATCCGTTAACCACAGAACCTGAACCTTTGGTAATTTGGATACTTTCTATCCATGTGCCCGGTGTAAATGTTAACCCGTAAGCCTGAGAAGCTCCTCTTACTGAGGGTATATTCTCTTGAGTTATCAAAATATACGGACTTGTTAAGCCTAACATTTTTATCTGCTTTGTACCTGTTAAGGCATCAGAAAAATTAACATCTATTGACGGATTGGTTTCGAAACTTTCTGACAAATTACAACAAGCAGCTTTTAACAATTCACCTTCATTAATAGTAATAATATTAGCAGATTGCAAATATGAAACGGCAGTTTTTTGCTTTTTAGATTTAACCAAAACTTCATCCAATTCATTTTCTTCTTTCATAAAATGATGAATTTCTCTCGGAGCATTTACTACAACGGTATCGGTTCTATACCCTACAAAACTAAATATTAATTTTTTATATTCTGGTTTGTAATTTATGGTGAACCAGCCTTTTTCACTTGTAGTAGTACCAACGTCAGTACCTGACCAATAAATGGTTGC
>CAYOFS010000314.1:609-1540 GCA_964403095.1 uncultured Flavobacteriaceae bacterium
GTGTTCGTAAAGAACTGTATATCTTTAACAACTAATGGTGGTGAGTACTCATTAAATACTGGAGTTATTTGAGCTTCGTTTAAAAGAGTTTTATATGAAGCTACATAAGCAACTAAAAATTGAACTTGAGATAGTTCTAAAGATTCACGAGCTTGTTGATTGTTATCATTTCCTTGAATAGATTCAACAAGGTCATTACAACAAAACTCATGTTCATTATTTTCTAAGATAGCATTTGAATTTTCATCTTCACACTCATTTTCACATTTATTTACTGCCATTTCACATGAATCAGCTTCAACGAAGTAAGAAGTCGTCGCTAACACATCACCACACATATGCTTATGTATTGTAAAGGAAAACGAAGAAAATAGCACAATAAATGCTAGAATAATTGAACCTACTTTATGTAAAAATTGTTTTAACACGATGCAAAGTTAAATTTTTTTCTACTAAAAGCTATTAAGTATTCGTTAAAATAGTTTTTTAGTCTATTGACATAACGTTGATTAGTGATTTATATTCTTATTAAATTTACAAAAATAAGGTTGAAATTAAGAATTTATTTGACTATTTTTAATTGTAATTTATAGGGTTTTAACTTTAACCCTCCTTCTATATCACATTACATTTATAGTATACGTTGCAACAATATCTTTATCAATTTTCAAATGGACATCAAAAAAACCTTTATGTTTAAATTTGTGTTTAAACTCAATCAATCCGTTTTTATTTTTAAGATGGTAAATAGTTAAAAGTTTTTCATTACCATTAGAAATTTTCACTAAAGAAGTTTTACTGATTAAACTCTTTTTTAAAGATTTAAAACTAAAATTTATTTCAGAATTCTTATTTATAGCAACATTCATTATTTCTTGACTTATAGGAATAATTTCGTGCTTAAAAGCTTCGCCATATACCAATGGTGATG
>CAYOFS010000315.1:0-1538 GCA_964403095.1 uncultured Flavobacteriaceae bacterium
ATTTTAAGCACGGTTATCCTATTCCTGCTTATTTGATTGCTTTTGCAATCACTAATTACGAAGTGTATTCACACACCGTTACTAATAACGGAAATCCTTTTGACATTGTCAATTATGTTTACCCAGAAGATTTAACAACCGCTCAAAGTCAAACAGGAATAACAGTAGATATTATGAATGTTTTCACTGAGTTATTTGGTGAATATCCGTTTGCGGATGAAAAATACGGCCATGCTCAATTTGGTTGTAGATGTGGTATGGAACATACTACGGTTTCATTTATGGGTAATTTTAACAGAGGGTTAATTGCACATGAATTGGCACATCAATGGTTTGGCAATAAAATTACTTGTGGTAGCTGGAAAGACATTTGGCTTAATGAAAGTTTTGCTACGTATTTAAGTGGTTTGACCATAGAAAATTTAGATGGGAATGATAGCTTTATCCAATGGCGGGAAAGTAAAAATAATTCCATTACGTCTAGTCCAAATGGTGCGGTTTACTTGTCTGATCAAGACACCACCAGTGTCGGTAGAATTTTTAATGGAAGACTCTCGTACAATAAAGGCTCTATGGTTTTGCATATGCTGAGGAGAAAACTAGGAGATGCTACATTTTTTCAAAGCTTAAAAAATTACTTGGTTGACCCAAAATTAGCCTATGGTTATGCAAAAACTCCCGATTTAATTACTCATTTTGAAGCTGTAAATGGTGAAAATCTTACTGAATTTTTTAAAGATTGGATTTACAATCAAGGGTATCCTAGTTATTCACTAAAATGGTATCAACAACAAACTAATCAAATCAAAATTACACTAAATCAAAATCAGAGTGATGTTTCTGTTTCCTTTTTTGAAGCACCAGTACCTGTCAGAGTACATGGTGAAAATGGTGAGATTTTGAATCTTGTTTTAAATAACAACTCAAATGGAGAAGAATTTACAGAGGCTGTAACTTTTAAGGTTACTAAAGTTGAAATTGACCCTGACTCACATTTAATTTCTAAAAACAATAGTGTAACTTTAGGTATTGATGATGAAGTTTTGGCTTCGCAATTTTCAGTATTTCCTAATCCAGTTACAAACGAATTAACAGTAAAAAATCCTAATCAAATCCACATAGAAAAAATTACTATTTTTAATAGTTTAGGTCAGCTAGAGCGTCAATTAAAGAATGTAAACACAATTAATGTGTCAACATTAATGAATGGTTTGCACTTTTTACGAATACAAACCGAACAAGGCGTATTGCATAAATCTTTTTTAAAAAATTAAGTAAATGATGCATTCTATTCTTGACAATGCTTTTAAAAAAGCCAAATCACTAAACATAAATAAGGATTCCAAAATTATTTTATTTAGTGATATCCATAAAGGCGATAATAGTTATGCTGATGATTTCTCTCATAATATGGACATCTATAAGTATGCTCTTAAAAAATATTATGAAGAAGACTATACCTATATAGAATTAGGCGACGGTATAGAACTTTGGGAAAACTATAATTTTGAACCCATTTACAAAGCACATAAAAGTAC
>CAYOFS010000316.1:0-1537 GCA_964403095.1 uncultured Flavobacteriaceae bacterium
TGCAACGGTTCTTTTAAAGGCTTTATCTTGTTTAGCATCCAATTGTTGTTTCCATTTATAGATCATGTTTCTACGAATGCCTAAGTCTCTTGCGAGGTGTGCAATGATGGTATTAGGTTGACTAGCTAAGCGTAAAGTTTCAATTTTAAACTCTTTGGTGAAGGATGTGTATTTTCTGTTCATTTTGGACTCCTAAATAGTATATTTTAGTGTCCAGTTTTTTGGGGGAACGACAACCTGACCCCTTAAACACCTTAAGAAATCCGTAAAACTGGGATCGGTTCCTCATTTTTTGCGAAGTAAAAAATAATTATATTGCGTCAAGTAATTTCAATTATAATTATAGTAGGGATGAAATATGAAAAAAATATCTATATTGTTTATGGGTTTAACGATTATTGGTATTACCTACCTAGCAATTGAGGGGAGTGAAGTGCAAGAAATTAAAACAGAAATAGAAATATCGGCACCACCGTCTAAAGTATGGAGCATCATAACAGACACCAATAATTGACAGGAATGGAATCCAATTATTAATGCTTCAAATGGTGATGCCTCCATTGGCTCGAAACTTAGTATAACTATGATGGGTAAAGAAAAAGGAAAGAATGGCCCGAAATATAACCCAATTATTGAGAAGCTTAATGATTCTAAATATTTTCGTTGGCGTGCTCATCTGTTGGCAGGATTTATTTTTACAAACGATAAAATATTTAAACTAGAAGAAACTAAATCGGGAACACTTTTAATGCATACAGAAACGTTTAAAGGGTCTCTTGCACCGATATTTTGTGGTCAAATGGAAAAAAGTGTCCCCCCAATGTTAAATTCCATGAATAAAGCATTGAAGGAATTAGCTGAGAAATAAACCCATAACAAGGCAAATGCTCTCGGACGGTTAAAAGCGGTGCGGCTTTGCGATGTTAGCTGCAATAAGAAACTATGGATATAACAATACCAACAGCGATTAAAACACTTTCTGCCAGTGGCTCTGCCCTGAAAAGCATTAGTGCATGGTGGAATAAATCAAAAGGTGACACTAGAGTATTGATAGGTGAGATTAAAGATAATTTGTTATACCTTAATATGGTAGCTAATGATGACGTTGATCTCGGAGAAGTAATCGAAAAAATATCTATTATTGAGTTTAAACGACTATCTAAGGATGGGTTTAATTTCAATAAACTAAAAAAATCAACAATCAACAAATATCCTTCGCTTGATGGTACTGATCTATCAAGTTGGGGTGGCAAAGAAACAGAGGAGCTCATTGAGTCAATTTACGAGAAAATAAACGAACTTAAAATACGTTTTCCTCATGTTTCAAATAATAAAAAATATCGATGGAGTGTTAGGGTTAATAATATTCGTAAAAGAATATGGCTATTACTTAGGCATGTCAGCAGCTAACAAGGCAAATGCACTCAGACGTAAAAAATATAATTACAAACATTTGAGTAATATTTTATCTGCTATACTTCATTAAGGAGGCACTTAACAACTGATTAAAATTTTGGCAACGCCAAGTTTTCAGCAT
>CAYOFS010000317.1:0-1525 GCA_964403095.1 uncultured Flavobacteriaceae bacterium
TTTTTGAATATGGCGGTGTATTTTATCTCTTAAATCAAGTTTTATTTTTATAACTGCTTTAAAAGCGGATAAATTTGAAGTCCAATTCAAAATAGCTCTAATAATAAAAATAATTATCAAATACCATAATGGGTTTTGAAGTTCAGCTAATTGTGCTTCTTTAAAAATGACATCACTTATCATGGTTGCCATCAACCAGGCTTGAAAAATGACCAATAAGCCAGATAAACCACCAAGTCCAATGGCTAAGTATAGCTCATTGCGACTTGTTTTTACTTGCTCTTTAAGAAATAGGTTGATTTTACTCATTAGTACATTACAAATTTTAAGCAAAAATAACAAAAGAGATTATATTTCAGGGTATTTTATTATTTGAACTTACGAACATGAAATTAAAAAATAACCACAATAATAATGGATTTATATTATATCAAACTGAAGTTATTCAATCTATTTTATATATTTGCATAATCAAAACTGTTTTTACTGTATGAAAAATTAGATATATCTTACAAATAGGCAAAGTTAAAATGGTTTTAATAATTACACATAAAAAAGAAAAAATTGAAATATTTAACCGAGTATAGAAATCCTGATTTAGCTTTAAAAGTTCTTGAAGAAATTAAAAGAGTCGTAACAAAACCATGGAAAATTATGGAAGTTTGCGGTGGTCAAACACATAGTTTAGTTAAGAACGGAATATTAAGCGTGTTACCAAAAGAAATCACAATGGTTCATGGTCCAGGTTGTCCTGTTTGTGTAACGCCATTACATTTAATTGATAAGGCAATTTATTTAGCCGAAGAAAAGAAAGTTATTCTTTGTAGTTTTGGTGATATGATTCGTGTACCAGGTTCTCAAAAAAGTATTTTAGAAGCAAAAGCGCAAGGAGCAGATATTCGTATTTTATATTCACCATTAGAAGCTGTAAATATTGCAAAAGCAAACCCAGATAAAGAAGTTGTGTTTTTTGCCGTAGGTTTTGAAACAACAGCACCTGCAAACGCACTTTCTGTTTTACATGCAGAAAAATTAGGATTAACAAATTATTCTATTTTAACCTCTCATGTACTTGTTCCTCCTGCAATTGAAAATGTAATGGAAGATGTTGATAGCCATATAGATGGGTTTTTGGCAGCTGGTCATGTTTGTGCAATTATGGGGTATTGGGAATATTATCCGTTAGTAGAAAAATTCAAAGTTCCGATAGTAGTAACTGGTTTTGAACCTTTAGATATTTTACAAGGAATTTTAATGACCGTTCAGCAGTTAGAAGAAGGTAGGTTTGAAGTAGAAAACCAATATTCAAGAATAGTAAAAGAAGAAGGTAATGAAGCTGCACAAGATGTTATTGCTAAAGTTTTTAAAGTAACCGATAGAGTTTGGCGAGGAATGGAAAACATACCATTGAGTGGTTATGGCGTTAAAGATGAATATTCCGATTTTGATGCTATGGTTAAGTTTGATGTCAATATTGAAGAAGCTCCAGAAAATAAAAACTGTCTTGCCGGTGATATTATGAAAG
>CAYOFS010000318.1:0-1517 GCA_964403095.1 uncultured Flavobacteriaceae bacterium
ACTAGCATACATTTTGGCTTTTCGCAACGAACACACTTGCGGAATTAAGGTAATTAGAAAAAAATTCAATCTTGTTTGATTAATTTATGGTAGCTGTATCGTTTCCAGGTATCTTTAAATTTTTATTATTCTTCATTTGTTGTAATAAATTTTTTAAAATTTCATATTTTTTTTCTTTTCGAAATCTAGATTCAACATAAGTTTTAATATTGAAATTATTAGAGTCTAAAAAGAAATCAAAAAAATTGTTTAAAGAAAAGCTATCTGGAAATTTAATATGAAAAGTATCTCTTCTATTTCTAACAATAAAATCTTTATTAATACCTAAGGCAAAATCTAATTCTTTTTGGTTTAAATATATATATACTCGTAAATTATTATTATTCAAAATAGGTTTAAATAAAATAGGTGATTTGAATCTTTCAAATTGCAAATTATTTATTTTCTCTTCCCAATCCTCAGCCCTTTCATTAAATATTGCTTCTTTCTTTTTGATTATTGCAGTATAAGATTGCCAAGACTCTTCACTAGATAACCCAAGCAAGTCTTTCATTAATTTTTTAGAATCTGAGTTGTAATTTAACGGTTCAGATTTGGGTCTTGAAGTTTGTTGATTTAATGAAAATCTCTCTTTTATTGTTTTCTTTTCCCATTGAATGTTCAAATTTTTAGCATATAAAAACATAAGAGATTTGAAGTAAAACTGATCATCTTGACCTCTTGTTTTTAAATTAATACCACTTCTTATTGCTTTATATAATAAAACAATCTGATTACTCGCATCTTTATATTTATTAAACCATTCATCATTATTTAAAGAAACATCAAAATAGGTTTTATAAGTAGTGTTATTGTATTTAACCTCAATTTCTTTACTATCAATTATTTTTTTAGTAATAGTAAAACTGCCAAAACCTTTACTCTGTCTTGTGCCAAAGTTTGTGATTTCAAAAAAAGAAATAATATCTTTTTCAATATGTTTTTTTAAACTAGGTTTGAAACAAATAATTTCTAGTATTATATCTTTATCAGAAAAAGACAACCCTTTTGGGTTTTGTCTATAATCATTGCCTATTGTTCCAAAAAAAGCACCATATTGATTATTTCTACCTTCAGGTATTTCTTTTCTATCTAGCTTAATGCTTTTCACCTTCACCTTATAATCCAAAGCTAAATGTTGTTTACCTTCATTAATAAACCAAGATTTGTATTCTGGTTTTGGCGTTTCATTGTCACCATAACCATTTGTCAAATTCAATTTCTCAATCAGAAATTTATCCAACTTAGGCTTCAACTCACTTGCTCTAAGTGTAGCACCGTGTTGGTCATACTGAAAGTGTATAATTGGTGTATGCTGTTTGAGTTTAAATGTTAGTTTGTATTTGCTCATGCTATTCTTTTTTAAAAATTTAGGCTCAACTATAAAATAGCGTTGTTAAAGAAAAAACACTTATCTTTGTAATGGTCTAACCCCCTATTAATCGGACAATTTTCTATTTGGTTATTGCAAATATAGT